>NZ_AKIS01000103.1:0-12903 GCF_000277005.1 Pontibacter sp. BAB1700
CAGCGAAAAACTACAACAACTTATCCATTGTAATCGGCAACTCCCTTACCCTTTTCCCCGTCGCATGAAAAATCGCATTGGCGATAGCCGGCGCAACACCAACCACTCCGATCTCACCAAGCCCTTTCACACCCAGCGGATTCACGACTTCATCCTTCTCCTCTACAAAGATCACCTCCATTTCCTGCACGTCGGCATTCACGGGTACATGGTATTTATCGAGGTCGTGGTTGATGAAACGGCCGAGGTTATTGTCCATGACCGTGTGCTCGTGCAGGGCAACGCCCATGCCCCAGACCATGCCGCCGAGTATCTGGCTGCGGGCGGTTTTGGGGTTCACGATGCGGCCACCGGCTACAGCTGTTACCAGCCGGGTAACTTTAACGGTGCCCAGGTCTTCGTCTACTTTCACTTCGGCAAACACGGCGGAGTGGGCGTAGCGGGCGTATCCCTTCGATTCATCGGATGGCTTGGTAGACACCTCTCCTTCCAGGCTGCCGTTGTCGCTTTGCTCCAACAGGTCCTGCAACTGCACACTTTTTGAGGCATCTCGCTTCAGGCTGATCTTACCTTCTGAGAAATCCACCTCTTCCAGCTTTGCTTCAGCCAGTGGCGAATCCGGCTGCTGTTGGGCCAACTTTAAAAGTTTTTCCTGTACTTTTTCGCAGGCTTTTTTCACGGCGGATCCTACCGTAGCAACGGTCTTAGAACCTCCTTCCAAAGGCGCTTTCGGCAGATCGGAATCGCCCAGCTTAAACGTCACATCCTCCAACGGCAGCCCCAGTGCCTCAGCGGCTATCTGGGTCATCACGGTGTAGGTACCGGTGCCAATGTCGGCGGTGGCGCTGCTGACGGTGAGCTTGCCCTCTTTGCTGAGCACGGCCTTGGCGCTGGCTTCGGCCTGGTTCGCCTCCCAGGCACCCTGGGCAAATCCCCAGCCGATCAGCTGGTGACCTTCTTTCATAGAACGCGGCTCCATCTTGCGCTTAGCCCAGCCAAATTTTTCGGCTCCCTGCCGGTAACACTCCCGCAGCTCTTTGCTCGAGAAAGGCTTGTCTTCGTTCTGATCTTTTTCAGAGTAATTTTTCTTCCGGAACTCCAGCGGATCTATACCTGCCTTGTAGGCCAGTTCGTCGATGGCGCACTCCAATGCGTAAATGCCGGTTGTGCCGCCGGGCGCCCGCATATCGAGTGGGGTATACACATCCAGCGCCACCAGTTTGTGCGTCAGCTTGGTATTGTCGCATGGGTACAGTACACCTGGCCAGAGCACGACGTCTTCGCTGTAGTCTTCGAACTTGGAGGTCTCGCCGTATACCTCTTGCTGCAGCGCCTGCAACTTGCCGTCGTTATCGGCGCCCAGTTTAAAGCGTTGCAGGGTTTTGGGGCGATGACCGAAGGAGAACATCTGCTGACGCGTCATCACGACCCGCACAGAGCGTTGCAGTTCACGGGCTGCCAGCACGGCTAGGAAGAGCTGGTACTGCGGACGCAAACCCGAACCAAAGGCTCCTCCCACAAATGGCGAAATCACCCGCACCTCGTCCTTAGACATACCAAAGGCGCTGGCAATGTACTGCTGACTGTTCTGCACGCCCTGTATCTTGTCGTAGACTGTCAGTTTTCCGTCACCTTCCCACACGGCGGTACTGGCGTGCATCTCCATCGGGTTATGGTGCTCAGCCGGATGGGTATAGGTTTCTTCGATGCGGGCACTTGCCTCAGCTAAAGCTTGGTCTACATCGCCGCGGGGCTGGGGCGGCTCCGTGGCTTTGTACTCTTTCGGTTCGTAGGCTTGCTCCAGATTCGCTTCGAAATCGGTGTCGTGTTCTGCTTCCTCGTATTCCACCTCCACCAGCATGGCCGCATACCTGGCCAGCTCAAAAGTCTCGGCTACGACCAGCGCAATGGGCTGCATGCTGAACTGCACCTCGCTGTCATAAAGAGGACGAAAAGGTGAGCCTGGAGGCGCATCATCGTCTTTGTAGTTTTTGTCCAGCCACATGTAGCCGGGACGGTTTTCGTGCGTGAAGACCTGCAGTACCCCGTCCAGTGCCAGGGCTTTGCTGGTATCGATGCGATTGATCTTTCCTTTGGCGATGCCGCTGCTCACGACCACACCATAAGCCAGGTTCTCAGCATCAAACTCTGCCGCATATTTTGCTTCGCCGGTTACCTTGGCTTTACCATCTACCCGGTTTCTTTCTTTTCCTATTTGCTCTGTTTTCATGCTGCACCCTCCTTGTTAAAAGCCTGCTCCAGCGCCCGCACAATGGCCCGCTTCGCCAGCTCTATTTTAAAATCATTATCGCCATACCCTTTCGCGCCTTCCAGGTAAGCTTCTGCTACTTTCTGAAAATTCTCACGCGTTGCCTGCTGACCTTTCAGCATAGCTTCGGCCGCTGGTTTTCGCCAGGGCTTGTGTGCCACGCCACCCAAGGCTATGCGGGCTTCTTTGATGGTGTCGCCGTCCAGGTCCAGGGCAGCGGCCACTGATATAATGGCAAAGGCATAGGAGGCACGGTCGCGGAGCTTGAGGTAGGTATAGTGCTCTGCAAAGCCCTTGGCAGGCAGGTCGATGGAGGTGATGATCTCGTCTTCTTTCAGGTTCGTGTCGATGTGCGGGGTATCGCCGGGAAGGCGGTGGAAATCGGCTATAGGTATAACCCGTTCGCCGTTTGGCCCGGTTACGTTGATGCTTGCCTCCAGCGCAGCCAGGGCCACACACATATCCGACGGATGGGTAGCAATGCAATGCTCGCTCGTGCCCAGTATGGCCAGGTCGCGGTTATAGCCCTTGATGGCGGAGCAGCCAGAGCCGGGTTCACGCTTGTTGCAGGGCGTTTGGGTATCGTAAAAGTAATAGCAGCGGGTGCGTTGCAGCAGGTTACCACCGTCGGTGGCCATGTTGCGCAGCTGTCCGGTGGCGCCTGCCAGTATCGCGTGCGAGAGCAGCGGGTAGCGCTTCTCCACCTGCTCGTGGTAGGCGGTGTCGTTGTTGGTCACCAGGGCACCCAGCCGCAGGCCGCCGTCTGCGGTTTCTTCAATGGTCTTGAGGACAATGCGGGTGATGTCGACCAGATGCTGCGGGGCCATCACGTCGATCTTCATCAGGTCGAGCAGGTTAGTACCCCCCGCTACAAATTTCGCCTTCTCATGTCTGGTGATTTCCTGCACGGCGCTGTTCACGTCCGTGGCCCGGGTATAGGTGAAGGGTCTCATTTTGCCTCGCTCCTTTCCAGTGCTTCCTGCACCACTTTCACGATGTTCACATAGGCACCACAACGGCACACATTTCCACTCATCAGGTCCCGGATATCAGCCAGTGTTTTAGCCTTGCCCTCGTTCAGCAGCCCGATCACCGAACAGATCTGCCCCGGTGTGCAGTAGCCGCACTGAAAGGCGTCGTGGTCGATAAAAGCCTGTTGCACCGGATGCAGTTCGCCGTCTTTGGCCAGTCCCTCGATGGTGGTGATTTCTTTGTCTTCCTGCATCATCGCCAGGGTCAGGCAGGAGTTGATGCGCTTGCCGTCGATGAGCACGGTGCAGGCGCCGCACTGGCCGTGGTCGCAGCCTTTTTTGGTGCCGGTCAGGTGCAGGTGCTCCCGCAGGGCATCGAGCAGGGAGGTCCAGGGGGCCAGCTCCAGGCGCTGCTCTTTGCCGTTGATGCGGAGCGTGACGGATTGCAGCGGTGGTAATGGGGGATTTTCTTTTTCCATAGCAGAAGGAGATTAAATGACCAGCCGACTGTTTTACAAAAGAATTTTTGCCAGTCAGATGAGCGAAAATGAACAGCTTAGCTTTACGCTCCTTTCCTCCTTATGTTGGCTCTAAATGGCGCAGGACAACTATCTGCTATTTCTGGTAGTATGTATAGGCATGGATGAACCCGAAGAAACGCTGGAAGAAGCCGGCACTGTATTGCCTGACCCCAAGACGCTCGTTCCGACTACCCTCAGCAAAGCGAACGTGCTGTTTATAGGGCCTGTGGATGAAGGCTATTTTAAACCGGTGCCGGATCTTAAAAATGATCCGCCCCGCTGGGAACCCGGTTTGTACAGCCTGGCAGCAGGCAAATGGCCATCGCCTAACCTGACCGCCGACCTGCTGGACCTCAGCCCATACAACGGACAAGCCATTATGGTCATCGCCTCTGACTGGAACCAGGAAGTGATCAGCGAAGCGCGGATTATTGGCATGCTCGACAAAGTTTCCTGCGATGTGCTGCAGAAGTTTGCCTACGAGCACATGCAGGAAAAAGAGCAGGAAATAGCCTCCTACATCTCAGGTATAAGCAATTAAATTAAACGTATTTGCTCTCGCTGGGAACGGCGACTAGAGCACAAGCAAGGTGTTGGTCCCGCCAAACTCATTGGGAGCCTCCCCATCGGCATCCGGATCGTTACGCCAGTCGGTACCGTTTACCAGGTATTTGAATTCGTGCTGTGTATGACGCGGGAGCGTCTGCACACACTCAAATACACCACCCTTTTTCTTGCTCATTTTGATCGGTGTGTTCCAGTCGTTATTCAGGCCGAGGATCTCCACTCTGTCCGCATTTTCGATGCTGATCGTGAATTTAACTTTACACTGGTCTTTTGTTTTCAGGTATGTTTTCTGAATCATCCTTCTTTTGTTTTTTTCTGTGACGTATGGTTGCTAAAGCGAATCAGTGCCGGAAGGGGTTGCATTTTCCTGCCAACACTATCATGTACTCTTTCCCGGCAAGATTTGTTAATGTTTTGAGTTCCTACCAGGTAATCCCCCCTGTTCAGGTATAGCTTCTCCTGCCCTAACACAGATCATTTTGGTACAGCGCTTGACCGGGTGCTCATCATAACCTGCTAAGCTGTTCAGCAAATAAAACGGCGGACCTTGCAAGTGGCATTCCTGTTTCTCGGGAAATAATAAGCCGGGCTAAACTCTTCAGTTCTGAAAATTTCTGTCTAATTTAAAGTGCAGAAACCTTTCGTTCTATCAAAACAGGTTTCAAACTATACTTGACAAGATTAAAACCCACCTTCTCTCCATGGAAAACATTATCAGTTCGGTGAACGACATCGTCTGGAGCAATGCACTTATCGTACTTTGCCTTGGGGCAGGTGTATACTTCTCCATCGCCACCAAATTCCTGCAGATTCGCTACCTCCGCGAAATGCTGCGCCTGCTCTTCTGGGGGCAGTCCTCTAACAAAGGCATCAGTTCATTCCAGGCCTTTACCGTAGCCATTGCCGGGCGTGTCGGCACGGGCAATATTGCCGGTGTAGCCACGGCCATTGCCATGGGTGGCCCGGGTGCTGTGTTCTGGATGTGGATGATTGCTTTCCTGGGCAGCTCTTCTGCCTTTATAGAAGCCACCCTGGGCCAGATCTATAAGCAGGTAAAAAATGGCCAGTACAGAGGCGGGCCGGCCTTCTACATCGAAAAAGGCCTTGGCGTGAAATGGTATGCCGTGCTGTTTGCAGTTGCCACTATTATCAGCATGGCCTTGTTCCTGCCGGGTGTGCAGAGCAACAGCATTGCATCGGGCATCAGCAATGCCTTCCAGATACCGGTCGCCTATACAGGTGGTGCCGTTACTTTACTATTGGCCCTGATCATTGTAGGCGGTGTGAAGCGCATCGGCAACGTGGCACAGGTGGTGGTTCCGTTTATGGCGGGGGCTTATATCCTGATGTCGGTCGTGATCATTCTGATGAATATCTCGGAAGTTCCGGCCGTGTTCAGCCTCATCATCAGTTCTGCGTTTGACCTGGAGCCCGCTTTTGCCGGCGTGTTTGGCATGGCCATTTCGTGGGGCGTGAAGCGTGGTATTTACTCCAACGAAGCGGGCCAGGGTACCGCGCCACATGCAGCGGCAGCGGCTGAGGTAAGCCATCCTGCCAAGCAGGGTTTGGTACAGGCCTTTTCTGTTTACGTGGATACGCTGTTCGTTTGTACGGCTACAGCGTTTATGATCCTGTTTACGGGGCAATACAATGTGGTGAATCCGGAGGGGGGCTTTCTGGTGGAGAACCTGCCGGGCGTGCCTTTCGGACCAGAGTATACGCAGCTGGCGGTGAGTTCCCACTTCCCCGCACTGGGTAGCGGCTTTATCGCGATTTCGCTGTTCTTCTTTGCCTTCACCACCATCATGGCCTATTACTACATTGCCGAAACCAACCTGAGCTACCTGAACACCAAGAACAAACAGTGGATGCTCTGGGCGCTGCGCCTATTCATACTGGCCGCTACCTTCTACGGCTCTGTAAAGACAGCTGAATCCGCCTGGATGCTGGGCGACATCGGTGTGGGCATCATGGCCTGGCTCAACGTCATTGCCATCTTCCTGCTGCGCAAGCCGGCCTTACGCACCCTGCAGGATTACCTGGCCCAGCGCAAAGCGGGCCTCGACCCAACCTTTGACCCGGAGAAACTCGGTATAAAGAACGCCGGCGACTGGAATAAAGCGATTGGTGTTGATGAGCAGGAAGCAAAGGATCAGAAGGAGTTGAAAGCGGTTTAGTTTTATTCATAAGAGTTGTAAAAAGAAAGAGACGCCTCAACAGCGTCTCTTTTCTTTTTAGAAATGCTTATTCGGATAGATATATCCGTATCTAATCGAGGGGTCCCTCAAGAGGGGAATCTCTTTACTTGCCCTCGCTCGCGTCCCGCGAGTGTGAGCTATCTGGCGGACTCTGGCCGCTTGTTTGTGCCTGTCGGCACAGGTGGCGGGACGCCACCACATAACTCACACTCGCGGGACGCGAGCGAGGGTATTAAGTAATAGCCTAAATTGTCATCTCGACAGAAAGAAACTCTAACCCCTACTCCACTCCACCTCCGGAAACACCACTTCCAGCTGCCGCTTGATCACGCGGTAGTTTCCTTTCCAGAAACTCGCCAGGTCTGACACGGTCGTGATCGGTCTTAACTCCGGACTTAGCAGGGCCAGCTCCACCGTCATCTCGCCTTCGTCCACTGTCGGGCTTTCTTCCCAGTCCAGTACATCCTGCAGTCGGATCTCCAGCTTCGGCTGACTCCCATCTGCGTGGTAATACAGGTCAATATCCGAACCATCTGGTAAGGTGATGCTGGAGGGGGCCAGCACCTCCAGACGGGCACGCTGCTCCTCGTTCAGGTATTTGGCTTCCAGGATCGGCAGCAGCTCCAGCTCCATCAGTTCGTCGGGGTGCTCGATGTCGAAGAGGTAGGACTTCAGCCAGTCCCAGTTCGTCATCAGCAAGGTGCTGGTGCTCACGTCGGGCCAGAACTCGGAGGGGCGCCACTTGCGCAGGCTCAGCACACGGTTTTGCCACTGTCTTACTTCGTAGTTGAAGTCCAGCAGGTGCTCGCCCTCCTGCTTAATGGCTTCGGACATGGCTGGCACGCGGTGCTTTTCGTCGGGTGCTGGCAGCGGCTTGCTTTGCAGCACAATGCTGCCGATGCGGGTGTCCATGGAGGCGCTGAGTTCGCCGTCATTCACGTCCCAGTGGTATACCTCCTTTTGCTTCACAAGCGGGGCCAGGTCGCGCGGATTGAGCGGCGAGGCCAGGAAGATGCGGCCCGGATTGTCGCCGGTGCCAGCGTGCAGGTGCGCAATAGCCAGCCAGGGTTCGTGTGCCAGGTCGTCGCGGTGACCGGCGGAGGCATACTGACCGCTGGCCAACTGAAACTGCGCATTGTTGCCGGGACGAGCATAGGCGATGCGTTCCGGGTAGCAATGCGTGAGCAGCACACCGGTTTCGTAGTCGTCAAAGTTCCCGTTTTCCGGTTCTATGCTGAACAGCTGTCGGTACGAGCGGGCGATCTTCTCGATCCTGGCGAAGCGCTTGCCCTGCCCCTGTTCCCGCCTATACCTGCGGAGGGCCTCTATTCTTAAGTTAATATCGATGCCGGCATTGCGGTCCAGCGGATCGCGCTCTTCCAGAATGGCGGCAATGTCACTGGCCAGGGCTACCTGGTCGGTTTCCTCGGCTTTGAGCAGCATGTGCGCGATACGCGGGTGACAAGGCAGCGCGTGCATTTTCCTGCCATGCTCCGTGATGCGGCCGTTCTCCAGCGCCTGCAGCTGGTGCAGCATCTCGGTGGCGTATTGCAGGGCGGCACGTGGCGGCGGGTTGAGCCAGGTCAGGCTGCGGATGTCCATAATACCCCACTGCGCCATGTCGAGCACCAGGTTGGCCAGGTCGGCTTCCATGATCTCGGGGGTGCGGTGCGGGGACATCCGCTCCTGCGTGGTTTTGCTCCACATGCGGTAGGCCGTGCCGGGCCCTAGACGACCGGCACGACCGGCACGCTGGTCGGCGGCGTCTTTGGAGATGCGCGCTGTTTCGAGGCGCGACAAACCGGATTTCGGGTCAAAGCGGGAAGTCTTGCCGAAGCCTGTATCCACCACTACCGACACGCCCTCGATGGTTAAGCTGGTTTCGGCGATGCTGGTGGCCAGCACGACTTTGCGCCTACCTTCGCGGTCGGGCATGATGGCGGCGTACTGCTTGCCGAAGGGCAGCATGCCGAACAGCGGGTGTATCTGCACGCCGCGCAGCTGCCTGCGAAGTATAATTTCTACTTTCCGGATGTCGTTTTCGCCGGGCAGGAACACGAGGATATCGCCTTCCTGCTCCTGCGCTGCCTGCTGCACCACTTTGGCCGTCATTTCAGGCAGCATGCGGTCGTCGGCGTCGCCGGTATAGATGGTGTTGATGGGGTATTGCCTCCCCATGCTTTGCGCCACCGGGGCCTTAAGCAGGCTCGTGAGCTGGGGCATGTCCAGGGTGGCCGACATCACCATGATGCGCAGGTCCGGGCGAAGCGCCTGCTGCGCCTCCCGGCTCAGGGCCATGGCTACGTCGGCATGGATGCTGCGCTCATGAAACTCGTCGAAAATCACGATGCCGATGCCCGCCAGCGAGCGGTCGCTGTGGATCATGCGGGTAAGGATGCCTTCTGTTACGACCTCGATGCGGGTGGCAGCGGAGGTGCGGTTCTCGAAACGGATGCGGTAGCCGACGGTCTGGCCAACCTCCTCGCCCAGCAGCTGCGCCAGGCGCTCGGCAATGGTTTTGGCCGCTAGGCGCCGGGGCTCCAGCATGATGATCTTCTGATCTTTTAGCCAGGCCTCGTCCAGCAAAGCCAGGGGCAGCAAGGTGCTTTTACCGGCTCCGGGAGGGGCGTTTACGATCAGGGTATTCTGCGCCGAAAGGTGTTCTCTGACGGCAGGTATGATTTCCCGAACGGGGAGGTCTATGGAGAAGGGGTTGAAAGGCAATTTTTGTATTTTATGGTTGTACTTCAGACAGGTATACTTCGCTGCCAGCCAGCAAAGTTACACAAAGTTGGAGGGATATAAATCACTATTCAAAACGGTGTACACATCCATAAAACGTAATTTGTCATAAACCCCGAAATCCGGCTTAGTGCATATACTGACCTAGCTTTTGGTTGTGCTTCCTGCCTGGAAATAATGTTTCATCATTGAAATCTTTCCCTTAACATCAAACACTAATCAGTTCACCAGGTAATACCACTATTGATTCTACTTGTTCCGGATAATAGGTAAATTAGGTAAGGCAGTTTACATACTAATTTCAACACAAAACCTTACAGCTATGAAAACTATACTGGTTATTACCTCCCTGGTTATCTTCTCGTTCATCATGTTTCTTTCACCGTTTTCGAAAGGGCGCCCGATACAAAGCAGGCTAGCTTTGACACCATGCTGCAAGGAGATAAAGAACAGCTTAAACTGGGGGAGCATCTGGTCACGATTGCCGCCTGCCACGATTGTCATACGCCTAAAAAGATGACAGACAAAGGTATGGAAATGGACTTCTCAAAAGCTTTGTCCGGTCATCCGGCTACTTTGCCGCCTCCTGATGTAAACCGCGAAGAGGTAGAAAAGAAAGGCCTGGTGGTAACACAGACGCTGACCGCCTGGGTGGGGCCCTGGGGAATTTCTTACGCTGCCAACTTAACTTCAGATGAGACCGGTATAGGTAACTGGACCGAAAAGCATTTTTTTACAGCTATCAGGCAAGGCAAGCACAAGGGACTGGAAACTTCGCGCATGCTGTTGCCTCCAATGCCCTGGGACATGTACAAAAATATGACGGACGAGGAATTAAGGGCCGTTTTCGCCTACCTGAAATCTACAAAGCCAATTAAGAATGTGGTGCCAGCCCCTCAGCCTCCAGTAGCGGCTGCAGAAAGAAAGTAGCGTTCCTAAATTAACATAACACACCACAGTAACCCCTCTCCTGCCAGAGCAGTTTTTCAGGCATCAAGCACCACTGCAAACCTAGCTGTAGCAAGGCGCATTTAGCTGCTCCGCCAGGTGCTCCCTAACGGCAGGTATGATTTCCCGAATGGGTAATTCTATAGGTAACTGGTTGAAAGGAAAACATTTAAATAAATTATGAAGTAGGTATACCCTGGTAACAACCCACAAAGTTACGCAGTTTCAATTGAGAATGTGTAAAGAGCGGAAACGGGTATAAAGATTAACCGTTCATTGCCGCACCCAGCCCCTACTCCCCCACAGCCGCCACAATGTATTCCGACAGGATCTTCTCCGTCTGCAGGTGCCCCTGGAAGCTTCCGTAGAGGGTGCTGGTGATGACGATGGCTAAGTCGAGTTCGGGGATGACGGCGATCTTGCTGCCGCCATTGCCGGACATGTAGTAGGCGGCGTACTTTTTATCCTGGCCAAAAGCCTGCTGCCAGAGCAGGTAGCCGTAGTCGTAGTTCTGCCCCTTAAACTCCCGCACATGCGCCTGCGTGGTGGCTGACTTCCGGATCCAGCTGCCGGAGATCACCTGCCTGCCGTTCCACTTGCCGCCCTGCTGCATCAGGATGGCCAGCTTCAGCAAGTCGCGGCTTCGTAAGCCCAAACCGCCGCCGGTCATGGGGCTGCCCATGGGGGTGATTTGCCAGGCCGTTTTGGTAATACCCAAAGGTCCAAACAGGTATTTGTCGGCAAAGGCATCCACTTTCATGTTGGTGCTTCGCTCCAGCACCCCGCCCAGTAACACGGTGCCTGCCGTGCAGTAACTGAAGCTTCTCCCATAGGGCGAGTCCTCGGGCTTCTTCGCAAAGCCGGCATAGCCTCTCACGGGCAGGTCCAGGTAAAAACGGTAGTAGTCTTCGATCAGGTACATCCGCTCTTCATTGCCCCGCGAGTACTGGTTGTCGTCATCGCATTCCAGCAGCGAACTCATGGTCAGCAGGTCCTCAATCGTGATCTGGTCTTTCCGGGAGTCCGGGTTTTGGAAGGGCTTCTTGTCCTGGAAGTAGCGCGTGACCGTGGTCTTTTCGGAAGGGATCATTTTCTGGTCTATCGCCAGGCCGATCAGGAGCCCGGTGATGCTTTTGGTGGCGGACCGGGTATCGTGGAGCGAGCTGTCGGCAAAGCCCTGGTAATACTTTTCGTACACCAGTTTTCCGTTTCTGGCGATCAACACACTGGTGATGTTCTTGAACTGATCGCTGCGGATGGCGCTGTCCATTTCCTTTAACTTTTCTGCGTTGATCCGGGCTGCCTTTGGCGCTGCAACAGGTATACCATCGCTTAGCCTTGCCGGACTTTGTGAGAAAACAGCCGGAAAGCTGGCGATCAGCAGGAACAGTAGAAGACGTCTTTTCATAGTAGATTGGTTTGTGATGCTGCAATATTACAGCAGGCCGCAACTCGAAAATAGAATGAAATTAACGTTCCAGCATGATTTTGCGGAAAGCGGAAGGAGTGAGTCCGTTCAGCGACTTGAAGCTGCGGATGAAATGGCTCTGGTCGGAAAAGCCGCATTGCAAAGCGATTTCGGTCAGGGAGAGGCCTTTGTCATAAAACAGGGAAAAGGACTTTTCGGTCCTCACCTTCCGGATGTAATCGCCGAGACTGCAGTGGAAGTACTTCGGGAAGTCCCTGGACAGATGCACCGGGTGAATGTTCACTTCAACTGCCAGCGCTTTTAAGGAGAGCGTGTCCGGGTAGCTGTCGTGCAAAAGCTCTTTGAGCCGGGCCACCCAGGGCGGGTTTTTGTATACCTTGCGCTCCTGCGGAAGCAGTGCCGTGAATACCTGCAGTAAAAGCGACTCGACGGCCGGGTATAGCAGGGTGTCCTGCATTTTGGTTTCTTTGAAGATCTGGTAAAACAGAAGCCTAACCGCCGGGTCGTCGATCTGTAAACTTCCCTCTGCCACTTCCCTGTCTGGCAGCACCTCCCGGAACCACTCTTTCTGAATTTCGAGGTGAAAGCCACGGGTATAGCCTTCCGGTTTGATGTTGTAATGCGGCTCCTGCCAATTGTGAAACAGAAGCGACCCGGGGGAGCAGTGGTACTTCTCCTTGCGGTTGCCCTCCAGGATTTGCCCGGCCAGAATAAAGGTAAAATAGGAGTTCTCGTGGTAATGCCAATCCACTTTGTCTACCGTGTACTCAGTGTCGGTCAACAGGATGCCGTCTAGGTGAAAGGTTCTGTTCGTTTGTCCGAAAAAACTGCCTGCTTTTAACTCTTCCATACCTGGGGGTGGTTTGTTCTCTCCGCTTATGACCGCAGCGGCTGCTATAGGCTATACCTGTGATCAGCGGCTTTAGGTATAAAGCTATAAAAAACAGGGAGGTATAGCACGGAATGATCTGAAATAGTTTGCCCTTGGCAGGTATAGGAAATTCAGTGATAAATCATCTGACACAGGCCTCGTTCACAAGGTGCATTTACAGGCTCCGGGAGGAGTGTTAACGATCAGCGTGTTCTGCGCCACCAAGTGCTCCCTAACGGTAGGTATGATTTCCCGAACAGGTAAGTCTATGGTAGAAGGGTTGAAAGGCAAGTGGGAAATATAGTTTTTTAAGGCTATAAAAATTAATCTACTGCAAAGATACGGAAACTTGAATAGGGATAATAAGAATAGAAATCTGAATATAAA
>NZ_AKIS01000104.1:0-11524 GCF_000277005.1 Pontibacter sp. BAB1700
CTCTTCTGCAGGCATTCCCTTTTTTATAGCCTGTGATTCCTCCCCGCCGGTAAAGCCTGAAAGCTTCGCCATTTTAAAATTTGAAAATAATCCCAATGACGGATTTAACTTGTAGATAAACGCAATTACCTACGTTTATCCTACCAAATATAGCAGATATCAGTAACTTAGTTATCATTCTTCCCTCCCCTCCTACAAACTAAAACCTCCTTACCACTATCGCTTCAGAATACCTTATATTTGCAGCTTGAAGACAGCGTGCAAATCGCGACGCTGTAATGCTATAGCTCAAAATCATATTTGAAACTACTCTACGACATCGGACTGAAAGCTTACCAGGCGGCTATCGCGTTGGCGGCACCTTTTCACCAGAAGGCGAAGCTGATGCAGAATGGGCGTGCGGGACAGTTTGAGCGGATGGCGCAAGAGTTGCAGAGCAACACGGCGCCGGTGGTGTGGTTTCACTGTGCGTCGCTGGGGGAGTTTGAGCAGGGGCGACCGGTAATTGAAGCTTTCAAACAGGAGTTTCCAGGGTATAAGGTGGTACTGACGTTCTTCTCGCCTTCGGGCTACGAGGTGCGCAAAAACTATGCGGGTGCCGACTACATCTTCTACCTGCCGCTCGACAGCCAGAGCAATGCCAACCGTTTTCTGGACATCGTGCAGCCAAAGCTGGCGGTGTTTGTGAAGTACGAGTTCTGGCACTACTACCTGCAGGCTTTGCAGGAACGGACTATACCTGTGCTGTCCATTTCAGCTATCTTCCGTCCCGACCAGGTGTTCTTCAAACCTTACGGCGGTTTCAACCGCAGCATGCTGCAGCGCTTCACGCATATTTATACCCAAAACGAGGCCTCGCTGAAACTCCTGCAAGGTATAGGCATAGCCAAAGCCAGCATTGCCGGCGATACCCGTTTCGACCGGGTGCTGCAAACGGCGGCCAGCGTGAAGACTATACCTGTGGTGGAGGCTTTTGCAGAGGGCAAGGAGGTGTTTATGGTGGGCAGTAGCTGGCCAGCAGATATCAACGTGCTCTTGCCGCTGATTCAGAAGCACCGACAAGGTATACAGTTCATCATCGCCCCGCACGAGATTCATGAAAGCGGCATCAGTCAACTCATGCAACAGCTCGGTGAGAGTGCCATGCGTTTTTCGCAGGCCAAAGAGGCGGACGCTGGCAGGTATAACGTGCTGGTGATTGACAACATCGGCATGCTCTCGTCGCTCTACAGCTACGGCACATATGCCTACATTGGCGGGGCTTTCGGCAAGGGGTTGCACAACACGTTGGAGGCGGCTGTGTTTGGACTGCCGCTGTTCTTCGGGCCGAAGTTTGAGAAGTTCCAGGAAGCGAAGGATCTGGTACAGTTGGGCTGCGCCTTCCCGATAAACAATGCAGAGGAGCTGATGCAGGCATTTGAGCGGGTGCATATCACGCCCGGACTGCGCCAAGGTATAACCGACAAAGAAAAAACTTACGTACACGAACAGGCGGGCGCCACAGCCAAAATCATGGCCGATGTGCGTCAGCTGTTGAAATAAAACGAATGAAAGGAGTTGTAGTAAAATCGACGGGGTCATGGTATCTGGTGCGTGACGAGGAGGGCAAGCTGCACCGGGCGCGTCTGCGCGGCAAGTTCAAGCTCAAGGGCATGAAGGTGAGCAATCCGCTGGCCGTGGGCGACCGTGTAGAGTTCGATGTGGAGACTACGGGCGAAGATACCGCCGTGATCCACAAAATCGAAGACCGCGAAAACTACATCATCCGTAAATCCACGCACAAGGCCGAGCACGCGCACATTATCGCCGCCAACCTCGATCAGGCCCTGCTCATTGCCACTTTGGTGTCGCCGCGCACCTCCTTCGGCTTCATCGACCGCTTTCTGGTCACGGCTGAGGCCTACGGTATACCTACCGTGATTGTCTACAACAAAACCGACCTCTACGACGAGGACATGCAGGAGTACCAGCGGCAGATCGCCTACCTGTACGAGCGCATCGGCTATAAGGTGATGGCTGTATCGGCACATACCAACGAAGGTATAGACGAGCTCAAAGAGCTGCTGCACGGTAAAACTTCCCTCTTCTCTGGCCACTCAGGCGTAGGCAAGTCCACACTTATCAATCTGATCGTACCTGACCTCGACCTGAAAACCTCCGAGATCTCCGGCTTCTCCGACAAAGGTGTGCACACGACTACGTTTGCCGAGATGTTCGAAATAAACCCCGAAACCTTCATCATCGACACGCCCGGCATTAAAGAGCTCGGCATCGTCGACATCCCCAAACAAGAGCTCGGCCACTTCTTCCCCGAAATGCGCGAGCGCCTCAACCAGTGCCGCTTCAACAACTGCACCCACTTCAACGAACCCGGCTGCGCCATCGTAGAAGCCGTCCGCAAAAACGAAATTGCCCTGACCAGGTATGAGAGTTACCTGAGTATGCTACAGGGAGAGGATAACAGAAAGTAAATCACACCCAACTTATTTAACCATCCCCCCTCCATAACGTTACAGAAAGCCTAACCATACCTGTACTGTTATGAAAATTGAAAACGCGAATATCCTGATCACAGGCGGCACACTCGGTATCGGCTATGCCACGGCCAGACTACTCATCGAACACGGCGCAAACGTAGCCATTACAGGTCGTGACGAGAAACGCACGCACAAAGCAGCCAGGGAACTCGGCGCCATGCCGATCACAGCTGATGTGGCGAATCCGGATGACGTGAAGCAGACTTTTAAAACCTTCATGAATGAATACGGCAGGTTAGATGCACTGATCAACAATGCAGGCATCGGCTACTCCAAAAGATTAGAGGATGTATCGCTGGAAGACTTTCAGCAAATCTATAGCGTGAACGTGTTCGGAGCAGCCATGATGGGAAAGCGGGCGGCTGAGATCTTCAAAAAGCAGAACTACGGCAACATCATCAACATCGGCTCTACAGCTGCTACCAAAGGTTATGAGGGCGGTACGGTATACGCTTCTTCTAAATTTGCCTTACGCGGCATGACTCAGTGCTGGCAGATGGAACTACGCCCCTACAATGTGCGGGTTATGTTGCTGAATCCGAGCGAGGTTACCACTGCATTTGGGCGTGAAGAACGGGAAGAGCGCGACAGCCAGCCAAATAAACTACGCGGTCGCGAGATTGCGCGGGCGATCAAAGGAGCGCTGGAACTCGATGACAGGGGCTTTATACCTGAGATGGCCGTCTGGGCGACAAATCCTTTCTAAGCTAAGCTTACAGGATAGTTTCTTCCACTGGCACGAGTACCTTGTCTATCGTATGCAGCACACCATTGCTACTCATCCCATCGGGCTCCTCTATCACAGCACTGTCAATGCGCACGTTACTGTTGCGCTTTGTGACTTTCAGTTGTCGTCCTGCCGCTGTTTTCAGGATGGCGCCGTCCTGCAGGTCGCTTGTGGTCAGCTTGCCTGCTATAATGTGATTGTTGAGTACTTGCTGTAGCAGTTCCCGGTGATCTGGGCTATTCAGGTTCTCGCGCAAACTATCAGGCAAGGCCTGAAAGGCTGCCTCGGTGGGAGCAAATACGGTATAGGGGCCCGTTCCACTCAGACTTTTGGCAACGCCAGCCGTGCGCAAAAGCGAGCTGAAAGTACTCAGGTCATTGTTAGCTGCTACATTATCGAGTAAACTGCGTGCAGATACACGGGCAGCCTCGGTGCCGCCCGGAATCTGGCGTGCAGTGCTGGCTTGCGGCTCCACAGGCCCATTCGTCTGCAGGGCATTGGGGCTTTCCTGCAGGTCGGCTTCGTTTCCGGTTTGGGTGTCCTTGGGCTGATCACAGGCAGTAAGCAGCAGCATGGCGAGCCCAAACAGGGTTAATATGTAGGAATTTGCTTTCATAGGAGGCTCAGGTTTTAGTCTAATTCAGGGGTCGCGCTATAGTACAATTACTGTTTTAAGGCGCTTCAAGTTTTAGCAAATACCAAGCCAGTAGCCCCTTCAGCCAAATCGGCCTGTTGGTCGACTGGCTGCCAATGGATATTTTGCGTACTTTTGTAGTTGATAGTATTACATTACCTTAAACGAATAGAATTATGAGCACTGCAGAAATCCATACCGCCAAAGGCGTCATGAAAGTAGAATTTTACGATAAAGACGCCCCTAAAACGGTTCAGAATTTTAAAGACCTGGCCAAGAAAGGCTTTTATGATGGCTTGACATTCCACCGTGTAATTCCTGACTTCGTGATTCAGGGCGGTTGCCCTAACTCACGTGAAGGCGCTAAGGGTGTACCAGGTACAGGTGGCCCGGGCTACAAAATCGATTGCGAACTGACTGGCGAAAACCAGTACCATGACCGTGGCGTGCTGAGCATGGCCCATGCCGGCCGCAACACCGGTGGGTCGCAGTTCTTCATCTGCCATAGCCGTAAGAATACAGCACACCTCGACCGTAACCATACCTGCTTCGGCAAAGTGGTAGAAGGCCTGGACGTGATCGACCAGATCAAAGCCAATGACAAAATTGAAAAGATCGTGGTGAGCGAGGAGGCATAAGCTTATCGACACTAGATCATCTAACCAAAAAGACCGCACCAGTTGCGGTCTTTTTCTTTTATAAAACCGCTCTATCGGGCCCCACTGAGCATTAAATTCCGGAATTGAGATATTCCGGCCTTTTCTGAAGGATTTTGCTTAATTTTACCTGACGCGGGCATACTTTACAGGCTCTTTGGCGGCGCCATACCTGATATTTTGCCTGCACGCATTAATCTGAACCTTACACCAAACATGGGTGGGCTCGTTTACATTGCCCGCCACCATCCTGTTTATGAAGAAGTTAGCCCTGCACTGGCAGATTCTTATTGGTATGGCCCTCGGGGTAGCATGGGGAATCTCTGCCAGCTCCTTCGGCCTTATCGAGTTCACTGCCGACTTTATCAAACCCTTTGGCACCATCTTTATCAACCTGCTCAAGCTGATCGCGGTGCCATTGGTACTCGTGTCGCTGATAACAGGGGTGGCCAGTCTGAGTGATGTGAGCAAGCTCTCGCGCATTGGTACCAAGACCATCGGCATGTACATCATGACCACTATCGTGGCGGTAGTGCTGGGCTTGATTATTGTGAACCTGGTGGAGCCGGGCAAGGCTTTCTCACCTGAGAAGCGGGAAGAGTTTAAATCGCAGTTTGCAGCTACCACCGAGCAGCGATCATCCGATGCAGCCGCAGTAGAGCAACAGGGTCCTTTGCAGGCGCTGGTCGATATTGTGCCGGACAATATTTTCGGGGCGATGACCAACAACAGCAGCATGCTGCAGGTGATCTTCTTCGCACTGCTTTTTGGCATCGCACTTATCATGATTCCCAAAGATAAGTCTGCCCCCATCAATGCCTTTTTCGACGGTGTCAACCTGGTTATACTCAAGATGGTAGACATCATCATGATGGCGGCTCCTTATGGCGTATTTGCCTGCTGGCCGGACTGGTAGTGGATTTTGCAGGAGACGATCCGGCGGCTGCCGTTGAGCTGTTGCTGGTGCTGGGCTATTATGGCCTGGTCGTGATTGCAGGCCTTGCCATCATGATGCTTTTGGTATACCCAACACTTGTCGTGACCATCGGCAAAACAAAATACACAGACTTCTTTAAAGGCATTTTCCCGGCGCAGATGCTGGCGCTTTCCACTTCTTCCAGCGCGGCTACGCTTCCTGTTACCATGGAGCGCTGCGAGGAGCGACTGGGCATCAACCGGGAGATCACCAGCTTTGTGCTGCCGCTGGGTGCTACTATCAACATGGACGGTACCAGCCTTTACCAGTCTGTGGCTGCTGTGTTTATAGCGCAGGCTTATGGAATGGACCTCGACCTGATGACGCAGCTGGGCATTGTGATGACAGCGACGCTGGCCTCCATTGGTGCCGCTGCCGTGCCGGGTGCTGGTGTGGTGATGCTTGTGATCGTGCTGCAGCAGGCAGGCATCCCGATCGAAGGTATCGCCCTGATCCTGGCCCCTGACCGTATTCTGGATATGCTCCGTACCACCGTGAACGTAACCGGCGATGCAACGGTAGCCATGGTGATCGCCCAAACAGAAGGCCAGTTGCATCCTCCATCACTGGAAGACGTGGGCCTGCACGACTAATAAATTCAGAATATCCTTTTGGAACACAAGGCTGCCCCCTGCGGTCTTGTGTTTTTTATGTACCTTAGTTAACTATACCGTACTCCAACAGGTATACAAAGGCACATTAAACAGCCTAGGCATGAAGCAGAAAGACATGCAGCTATTCCGGCTATACCCACTTGGCGACAGCGCCATTACGGTGCAGTTTGGCGATAGCATTGATGAAGCCACTCACACCAAGGTGCGCGCCTTCAGTACCTATCTGGACCGGCATCCTTTTACTGGCTTCAGAGAACAGGTGCCTGCTTTTAACACTGTCACGGTGTACTATGACCCCTGGCAGGCAAGTGAGCGAGGTTTTTACAACCCCTACACCCGCGTGACGGACCAGCTACAGCACATGCTTAAAGTGGCCCGCGAAAATGGTAAAGGTACTAAGCCCCGTGTAGTGGAGATTCCGGTGTGTTACAATGGCTCCTTCGGTCCTGACCTGGAGTATGTAGCCCGGCATACCAAACTTACCCCTCAGGAAGTCATCGCCAGCCACGTACGCGGCAAGTACCAGGTATACATGATCGGCTTTGCGCCTGGCTTCCCCTACCTGGGCGGTATGGCGAAAAAGCTGGCTACTCCCCGGAAGCAAAACCCCAGACCGCACATCCCTGCCGGATCGGTAGGTATAGCGGGCGGCCAGACAGGCATCTACCCCATCGAGACACCGGGTGGCTGGCAACTGATTGGCCGTACGCCACTCCGGCTTTTTGACCCCGACCGGGAGCAGCCCAGTCTGCTGCAGGCCGGTGATCAGGTGAAATTTGTGGCTATCTCTGAAAAAGAATACTGGCAGCGAAAGGAGAAATCGCATGGGGCTTGAGATCATAAAGCCAGGCCTGCTCACCACACTGCAGGATAAGGGCAGGTATGGACACCAGAAAGAGGGCATCATCACAAGCGGTGCCATGGATACCTTCGCCTCCCGGGTAGCCAATATGCTGGCTGGCAACCCGGAGCACGAAGCCGTGCTGGAAATAACGCTGATCGGACCTACGATACGCTTTACCGAGGACCAACTGATCGCCCTGACCGGCGCTGACCTGTCAGCTGAGCTTAACGGGGAGAAGCTGCGTCTGTGGCGTCCTTATTTTGTGAAGAGCGGCAGCATTTTGTCTTTTGGAGCACCCCAATCCGGCTGCAGGGCTTATATGGCCGTGTCAGGTGGTTTTGATATACCACAAGTGATGGGCAGCTACGCCACCTACCTGCAGGCAGGTATAGGCGGGTACCAGGGACGGGCACTGCAAGCCAGCGACTTTATACCTTGCAACAGCCCCACCGCTACAGGTATAGCGCTGTTTTCACAGGCAACAGGTACTACAGACGGCCACGATTACCTAGCCGCCACCTGGACACCCGACCCGCAGTTCTACCCCAACTACAAGCCTAACCCGACCCTTCGGGCTATTAAAGGTCCTGAATTTGAGCTCTTCTCTGACACCAGCCAGGAGCAGATCTGGGTGGAGCGCTTTCAGGTATCAAGCCAGTCTGATCGGATGGGCTACCGGTTGCAGGGCGTATCATTATACCTGAACGAAGCGACGGAGCTTATCTCCACTGCTGTGACTTTTGGCACGGTGCAGGTGCCGCCTGAGGGCAAGCCAATTGTGCTGATGGCCGACCACCAGACAACAGGCGGTTACCCGCGCATCCTGCAGGTAGTTAGCGTCGATTTGCCTATATTAGCCCAGGTTGCGCCGGGTCAGACCATTGCGTTTGAGGAAGTATCGCTGGAAGAAGCCCAGCAGCTTTACATCCGGCAGGAGCAGAACCTGACACAGCTGGCACACGCCATCCACCTAAAACACAGCAAATGAACACACCCCTCTCCGTTGACCTGAACTGCGACCTGGGCGAGAGTTTTGGCGCCTACCGTATAGGGAATGACGAACAGATACTTTCCTATGTCACTTCGGCTAATATTGCCTGTGGCTTTCATGCCGGCGACCCTGGCGTGATGCGCAAAACGGTGCAGCTTTGTCTCCAGCACAATGTTGCCATCGGTGCCCATCCCGGCCTGCCCGACCTGGTGGGCTTTGGAAGGCGCAATATGGCTGTTTCGGCAGAGGAGGTATACGACATGGTCATTTACCAGATTGGCGCGTTGCAGGCTTTTGTGCAGGCCGAGGGTGGCACCCTGCACCACGTGAAACCCCACGGCGCCCTCTATAACATGGCCGCAACCGATGTCAAACTGGCTGAAGCCATTGCCGAGGCCGTGTATAAGGTAAAGCCCGAGGCACTGCTTTACGGGCTGGCCGGAAGTGAGCTGATAAAAGCCGCCAATCGACTTAACCTGGGAGCTGCCAATGAAGTATTTGCAGACCGTACCTACCAGCAGGAAGGAACCCTTACCTCCCGTCGTCAGCCCGACGCATTGATCACCGACCCTGACAAAGCTGCCAGCCAGGTACTGCTGATGGTGCAGGAAGGCAAAGTACAGTCGCAGCAAGGCACCGACATAAATATACAGGCCGACACGATTTGCATACACGGCGACGGTCCGCATGCGCTGGAGTTTGCACGACAGATATACGAAACATTGCAGCGCGAAGGTATAGCGCTTGCCAGGCCAAACGTGTAACGCCCATGAAGCAGAAACGCAACTGGAGCGTCCTGCTCGGTGCCGCCTTCCTGATGGCAACTTCTGCGGTTGGACCCGGCTTCCTTACCCAGACCACTGTTTTCACGCAATCACTCGCCGCCAGCTTTGGCTTCGTGATCCTGGCCTCCATTATCCTAGATATCGGGGTGCAGCTCAACGTATGGCGTGTAATTGCCGTGTCGGAGAAGCGGGCGCAGGACATTGCCAACCTGGTGCTGCCAGGCCTGGGACTTTTTGTGGCGGTGCTGATTGTACTTGGTGGCTTTGCTTTCAACATCGGCAACGTAGGCGGTGCCGGACTAGGCTTCAACGTGCTGTTCGGCATCTCTCCTGAGTTGGGTGCCATCATTGCCGCAGGTATAGCCATTGGGATCTTCCTGGTGCGCGAAGCCAAAAAAATGATGGACCGCTTTGCCCAGTTTATGGGCCTGCTGATGATCCTGCTGATTGTGTACGTGGCCATCACCTCTGCCCCACCTGTGGCCGAAGCCGTGACCAAAACTTTCATACCTGATCAGATCGATTTTATCTCGATCATCACGCTGGTAGGTGGCACAGTAGGCGGCTACATTACGTTTGCAGGCGGTCACCGTCTGCTCGATGCCGGCGTGAAAGGCGAAGATGCCCTGCCAGAGGTAAACACCAGTGCTGTGTCAGGTATAACAGTAGCTTCCATCATTCGGATTTTCCTGTTCTTGGCAGCATTGGGAGTCGTGAGCAAAGGCCTTGTGCTCGACGAAAGCAACCCGCCGGCTTCCGTGTTTCAGTTGGCGGCTGGCAATGTTGGCTATAAGCTTTTCGGCATCGTGATGGTCTCGGCGGCTATTACCTCTGTGATCGGCTCGGCCTATACCTCTGTGTCTTTCATCAAGTCATTCCATCGGAGCATCGAGCGGAACGAGAACTGGTTCATCATCGGCTTTATCGCTATATCCACTGTCATCTTCGTCACTATCGGCCGTCCGGTGCACCTGCTGATCCTGCTGGCGCCCTCAACGGCCTTATCTTACCCCTTACGCTTGGCACTATTTTGATCGCTGCTCACAAAGTGAAGGTTATCGGCAGGTATAAGCACCCGCTGTGGTTGACCATTTTTGGGGTACTGGTTGTGTTGGTGATGGCCTGGATGGGTGGTTACACCCTGGTGAAGCAGTTGCCGGCTTTGTTTAGCTAGGCTTGGGAGTGCTATACCTTGTTTGGCTAGTATGTAAACTTTGCTATATTGTATAAAGTTTTCTCACCTTAAGCTTATTACGATGACTCGCCTACCTGCTTCAAAACCAGCAGTCGCCAGCATTTGGGGATTCTTTGCCTTAAGTTTTGCATTTTCGTGGTTGGTCTGGGGCGCTATCCTGGCGCTGCCGCTTCCTGACGACCTGCTGCTGCCTTGTATTATTCTGGGTGCTTTCGGGCCTTCGTTCGCAGCGATTTACCTGGTGCAGCGCTATGGTCAGGCAGCAGAGAAGCGTGACTTCTGGAGCCGGGTTTTCAGTTTCAGTCGAATTGGTTGGGCATGGTACCTGGTCATTATGCTTATCTTTCCGGCGATCTACTTTCTGGGTTATTACATCTACTCTTTTTTCGGTGGCACACAGCCGCCGGTAGCGAGTTTGTTCAGCGGTCTCGACTCACCTTCGTCTATACTTATTTTTGCGCTGATCATGCTATTCGCAGGCCCTGTTTCAGAAGAACTGGGCTGGCGTGGTTACGTACTGGACCCACTGCAGGAAAAGTATGGTGCTATTGCAGGCAGTTTAATACTAGGCCTTTTTTGGATAGCCTGGCACCTGCCGCTCTTCTTCATCGAAGGCACCTCACAGCACGCCAAAGGCTTTGGCTACCAGTTCTGGTCCTGGTCTTTCCAGTTGATCATGCTTTCTTTTGTATTCACCTGGGTATACAACCACACCCACCGCAGTATACTGGGCGCTATCCTGCTCCACCTGATGGCAAACATGGCCTATCCAACTAACCTGGATCAGACTGGAGAAGTGATTTTCACTTTACTCAGGTTGATTATTGTGCTTAGGATTGTAGTTGCCTGGAAGCGGGAGAAGCCTATTTCATTAACCTTGGTGTCAAATTAAGAAATGAACCTACACACTTTCAAAGCCAGCTTATCCGCTCCCGCCCCACCTTCGGAGGTATCGGTATACCTGCAGGCACTGTGGTATGAGGCGAAGGGAGATTGGGACAAGGCGCATGTTTTGATCCAGGACCTGCCAGACAAAACCGCTGCCTGGATTCATGCTTACCTGCACCGTAAAGAGGGTGACACCTGGAATGCAGACTATTGGTATAGCCGGGCTGGTCGTAAAAAGCCCAACACCTCGCTTCAGGAAGAATGGGAAAGTATCGTCACTGAGTTGCTTCAGGTATAAATTCCTTTTCCCTTTAAGACCGGAGATTATTCACTAGATAATAGAAAAAAGGCAGCAGCGGTACCAGTACCGCTGCTGCCTTTCAATTCTTTAACTCCAAAACTCTCTAACTCCTAGACTTCTTAAAAGTCATCCTCGTCTTCTTCCTCACCGAAGCTCGGCATAGTGAACATACCACTGAGCAGGTCCTTGAACTGCAGGCCGGTGCTGAGGCGGTTTTTGCTGAGTTGACTGTGCTCTGCTAAACCATGCAGGGCAAATTCCATCATAAAAAGTTTCTCGTCTCCTTTTGCATCCGAGCGGTATTTCTCTACCAGTTCGCTCAGGCCAGGTATAGCCTGCAAAGCTTTCTTGTATTCCGAGGCAGGCGCATCATTCA
>NZ_AKIS01000105.1:0-29148 GCF_000277005.1 Pontibacter sp. BAB1700
GCACTCCCAGTTTATGACGGTGGCGTTTTGCTTAAGGTACAGAGTTTTCTAGAACTCCACTCTGTAATTCAGAATCGGCAGCATGCCCACCATGTGGCGGGTTACGACTTCTTCTTTTATGCGGTCGTACTGCACGCCAAACACATTCTGGCGGTTGGTGAAGTTCTGGATGTCGAGCGACAGGATGTAGCTGGCATTCGGTCTGTTTTTGCGGTAGCTCACCCGGATGTCGGAGCGGAAGTAGTCAGGCGTCTGCACCCCGAAACGATTGGTCACGTCAAGCACCTCGTACTTCATTTCTTTCGATCTCTCTAAGTCAATCGGGGTATAGCGGTTGCCGCCCGCCCACATCACTTTGCCGTTCAGCCCGATCAGGTTTTGCTTGTTGCTGCCCACTTTAAACTCTTTGCCTGCCAACAGATTTACGATGTGGTTGCCGTTGAAGCGGGTGTCGCGCAGACTGCCATCGCGGGTGCTGTACTTGGAGTCGTAGAGCGAGGTGGTGAGCAAAAAGTAGTAGTTGTTGGTGAAGAACTTCTCCAGCGTCATCTCCACGCCGTAGTTGCGGCCCGTGCCCTCGTTCACCAAGGTTTCGCGGCTGATTCCACGCTCGTAGTTCAGGGCGGAGTAAGTGCTGTTCTCGGCTATACCTACGGGCACGTTGAAGAGGTGCTGGTAATAGGTCTCTACTTTCAGGCGCAGGTCTTCGCGCAGCATCTGGTCGTAGCCCAGCACATAGTGCGCGGCGCGGGTCAAGCCCAGTTTACGGTTGGGTTGGGTATAGTTACCGTCGGGGTGGCGCTGTTGCGCGAAGTAGGAGGTGAGGGCGTCGTGGCGGCTGTGCAGGCCAACGGCGGCGCTAAACGAACGGGCGGCATCGAGCTGGTATTTCATGCCCATGCGTGGCTCTACCACCGTGTTGCCGTTCAGCCCGAAGTACAGGCTGTGCAGACCCGTGTTGAGGGTGAGCTGCTCGGTGAAGCGGTATTTCCACTGCGCAAAAGCCTGCGCTAGTTGCGTGCTGCCGCGCTGGTTCACAAACTCTCCCTCCTCGTACTCGATGTTGCGCCCACCCGCGTAGGAGTCGTAGCCCAGCTGGCTCAGGATGATGCCTGTGCGCAAGGTATGGCGGTTGTTGAACTTGCGGTTGTAGAGCGACGAGAAGCGGGTAGCCTGCTGTGCGAAATCGTGGCGGTAGAAAGGGACAGCCGTGTAATCGGTCTGCAGCGAGTCGACCCATACCTTGTTGCCGCTGGTGGAGAAAGAGAGCGTGGATTCGATGTAATCGTCTTTGCCGAGAAACAGGATGTGGCTTATACCTGTAGAAGCCATGCGCGCCTGAAAGCGGTCGTCGAAACGGTCGAGGTAGCCCTCCCATTTTTCGCTGTCGCGCTCTGCTTTCACGTTCTGCTCACTCAAACCGCCCAGTCCCCAGAAAGAGAAGTAGCCTGCTTTGGCTGTGGGCAGGTATAGCTTAAAGGAGAAATCCTGAAAAACAGGCACGGCTTCGCCCGAAATTTTCACCCCAATTTTATTGAGCATGGCCAGCGTGGAGTAGCGGTAATTCGCCAGATAAGAGGCTTTGGAGCCAGCCTTGAACGGTCCCTCGGCGGCGAAGTCTATCCCCAGTATACCTGCCTGCAGCGCATACTCGCGCTTTTCGTTATTGCCGTTGCGCAGCCTGATGTCGAATATACCTGACAGTGCATTGCCATACTCGGCTGGGAAAGCGCCTGTGTTGAAGTCGGAGTTGTCGAGCATGTTTACGCTCAGGATGCTCACGGCACCGCCCGCCGCGCCCTCTTCGGCAAAGTGGCTCGGGTTGGGCACCTCAATGCCCTCTACACGCCACAGCACGCCCCGTGGCGAGTTGCCCCGCACCACAATCTCGTTGCTCATGTCCTGACTGATGCCTACGCCTGCGTAGTTTTGAGCGGCACGAGCCGGGTCGTTCACGCTGGCGGCATAGCGCTTGGTCTCTTCCACTGAGATGGAGCGGGAGGAGATCATGGCCATCTCGTTGAGCGGATTTCCCTTGCTCTGCTGCTCGGCGCTGATCACGACTTCCTGCAGCTTTTTGAAGGATTCGCTCAGACCGATGTTCAGCACCAGTTCCTTGCCCGAACCAAGCAACAACTCCGGCAATACCTGCTCTTCGTAGCCCAAGTAACTGATGCGCAAGGTATGGCGCCCCACTGGTACTTTGTCGAGGCGGAAGTCACCCGTTGCATCGGTGGTGACGCCCATCGGAGGGTCGATGGTAAGGATAGCAACTGTGGCTCCGATGAGTGGTTCCTGCGACTCCTTGTCGATGATTTTGCCCCGGATGGTTTGGGTGAGTTGCTGACCGAGGACAGTGAGCGGGACACTAAAAAGTAAAAGCAGTAGCATGGTTGCTAAAGCAGATAATGTATTGATTTTCATGGTTTTATTTTGTGTAGTTGTGGTTGCAGTGTCAAATCAGGGCGCAAAGGTATAGACTTTTATTTTAGATTCATATAATCTATTCATGATATGTTCCAATTTTAGACAAGGTGACCCATTACATCGACTAACCGGTGTTACACCCTGCTTACAGGTACATTCGTATGATGAGAGTATGGGAAAGCAAATGGTGAAAATAACTGTACTTTGTCTGGTATTTCTGCTTCCGATTTTAACACAGGCACAAAAGAAAGAAGATATGAATCTGGAAGTTTACAAATGGGAAAATCAGGTCTTGTTGCTCTTTGCTGCATCTGAAAACGATGCGGAATTTATCAAGCAAAAAGGGCTAAACCGCAAGAACATGCAAGGTATAGCGGAGCGACAATTAGTGGTGCTGGAGTTGGTGCCAGGCGGCAATGCGGCCGATATGCGGGAAGACTTGCTGAAGAAATTTGACGTGGAGGCCGCTGGCTATACCTTGCTGCTGCTGGGGAAAGACGGAATGGAGAAATACCGGAACCGGACAGCGGTGTCCCTGGAGGAGGTGTTCAAAATAATCGACCAGATGCCGATGCGCCGACAGGAAATGCGTAAACAGGATTAAAACGATTGCCATGACCTTTGACCATCGTCCCCTCCGAAACGAAAAACGATCGCTGATAGCCGACGTGCGTTACCAGCTCATCTCTTTTATCCGATCTTTTACACTGGTGCTTTATGTCGCAGTGGGCATGGCCGTGGTAGGTGTTGCCATGAAGTTCATAGGCCTGACAGGCGGCAGTTTTGTGTTTGTTTTCGCCATGGCTGTACTGATATTGCTGTTTCTGGTACAGGTAGGCCTTTCATTTTTCTACATCGTTTCGAACGTATGGCTAGCCCTGCTGGGAGCACTCAGCAGCTTTTCGCTGGTTACGGGGCTACTGGCGCTTATTTTTCGCTACCAGAACTGGTATGGCTGGCAAGTGATCTTCTATGCAGTAGTTCCGCTTTACATACTGGTGGGCGTGTTGCTCTTCTTATACCTGAAGCGGTTCCGGAAGCTGCACGAGCCGTTGCGCGATTTCTTTTATCGCAACCTGGTCTTTCCGTTCGTTTTTGTACTGCTGCTAGGTATTGTGTCCTTTATGTTCAGCGCCGACCGCTTTAACCGGGAAGAGGACCCTATGCTGCAAGAGTCGCCTATACCTGCCGACGGAGCTGCCGCTGAGGACACCACCGATATGTGGCGGGCTTACTGAGCAACGATCAGGTATAGGTTTCAGCACCTGCTACCCCGCGCAAGGTTGCCCGGTCATTTGCAACTGCTCCACCGGAAAGCCTTTGCTCTTGGCCAATTGCTCCAGCCTGGCATAGGTGGCGTCGTCCATGGTAGGAGTGCGAGAGAGGAACCAGAGGCTTTCGCGGTCGGGCGAGCCCACCATCACATACCTATACGCAGGGTCGAGTTCCAGAATCCAGTAATCCCCTTTGAAAGGCCAGAAAAACTGCACCTTGAGCTTGCTGTTGTTGCTGCCCTCCACCGGAAAAGCCTTGCCCTTCACATCACTCACCTTGTCTTCTTTCAAGCAGGAGTTGTATACCTCCACATAGCCCTCTTCGGTATTAAGTTCATAGTTGGCCGTGGTGCATTGACAGCCTTTGGTGAAGCGCTGAGGTATAGAGGCGATCTCGTACCACTTGCCCATGTAGCGCTCCAGATCCACGGCCGGCACTGTTTCGAGCGGAGCGTTCGTGCTGCTGCAACTGCTAATGATGAATGCGCCGAGCAGTACCGCACCGGCTGTAAGAAGCAATTGTTTCTTTTTTGTGAAAGCCATTTTTTGCAACGTGTTACAGTTGCTTGGCCATCTTGTAGTGCTGAATAGAGCCAAACAACAGGTATGTTTTTTCTACTATTTCATACCCATTGCGGCGGTAAAAGTTTACGGCATTTTCGCGGGCCTGCAATGTCATGGAGGTAGCCCCGAACTGTCGGGCCCGGTCTTCCAGGTAGCTGATCAACAGGTCACCGAGGCGCTGGCCCTGCTTATCGCCCCGCACGCCCATAAAGCGGATCTGTCCTTCCTGCGGTGTGTTGAGGTGCAGTCGGCAAACACCCACTGCCTCTCCTGCATCATCCACGAGCATAGCGTGTATGGCCTGTTCATCATCTTCGGCTCGTTCACTGCCCTTCGGTTGGTCCCATGGTTTTCGGAGGGTGTCGTAGCGTAGTTGGTAGTACTGTTTGAATTGCTCAGGTGTAGCGGGTTCTATGACTTGCATGGGTTGATATCTGAATTGTTAATTGCCAGTAGAATTCGGCAGGTAATTTAGGGAAGCAATTTAGTAATCAACCACCAACAATTTATCCATTTAACAATTTAACCTCTCAACCATTTAAATAACTTTGTGGGTTATAAATCGTGTAAATCTTATCATTAAACCTAACCCGTAAAACTATGGCATCTTTCGATATCATCAGCAAAGTAGATCCGCAGACGATGGACAATGCGGTGAACGTGGCCCGCAAGGAGATCATGAACCGCTATGACTTTCGCGACACCAAAGGCTCGCTGGAGTTCGACAAGAAAAACAACGAAGTGCACATCAGCATGGAAAACGATATGCGCCTGCAACACACCGAAGACGTGCTTATCGGTAAAATGGTAAAGCAGGGCCTCGACGCCACTGCCCTTGATTTCTCAAAGGAGCCCTACGCATCTGGCGCCATGGTGAAGAAAGACATCAAAGTGAAAGCCGGCATCGACAAGGAAACTTCCAAGAAGATCATGAAGATCATCAAAGACAGCAAGGCCAAAGTGTCGGCTGCCATGATGGACGAAACCATCCGGGTGACAGGCAAAAAAATCGATGACCTGCAGCAAGTAATCGCGCTTCTGCGTACAAACGCCGAAGAAATTGGTATGCCGCTTCAGTATGTCAATATGAAGTCGTAGTACACTCACCTTACTCACCTTATACCTTATGTTTGACATATTCGCTAATCCGGATACCTGGATAAGTCTGCTGACCCTGACCTTTATGGAGGTGGTGCTCGGCATTGACAACATCGTGTTCATCTCGATCATTGTAAGCCGACTGCCCAAAGACCAGCAGGCCAAAGGGCGCAACATCGGCTTGACGCTGGCACTCGTTTTCCGTATCATCCTGTTGATGTTCATCACCTGGATCGTGAGCGCCAGTAACCCGATCTTCTCTATCAACCTGCCGTTTACCGACGAGGACTTCCCAGTGTCGTGGCGCGACATTATACTCTTTGCCGGTGGTCTGTTCCTACTGGCCAAGTCTGTAACTGAGATCCACAACAAACTTGAAGGCGAGGAAGAAGGCCATAATGCAGGACAAGGAACCATGTCGCTGGGCAAAGTGCTCATTCAAATCATCCTTATCGATATTGTGTTCTCCTTCGACTCCATCCTGACGGCCGTAGGCTTGGCACAGGAGATTCTGGTCATGATCATAGCTGTGATCATCGCAATGGGCATCATGTTGATTTTCGCCAAGTACGTAAGCGACTTCGTGAACAAGCACCCAACTGTAAAGATGCTCGCATTGGCCTTCCTGATCCTGATTGGCTTCATGCTGGTAGTGGAGGCGCTGCATCAGCACATCCCGAAAGGCTACATCTACTTCGCGATGTTCTTCTCGCTGATGGTGGAGATGCTGAATATGAAGCTGCGCAAGAAAACCGAACCGGTGCACCTGCGTCAGAACGAGGTGCTTCCCGAAGGCGATCCTTCGAGCTAAGATTATAGCATTAGCTATTGTCCCAAGCCCCGCCAGGTATACTGGTGGGGCTTTTGTTTTGCCGGGCGATTGGGTGCACTGAAAGGTATAAGTACAATGTATATAGGAATTTGCTATATTAACCGTATAGAACCACCCTATACCTGCCCATGTCTAAAAGACCTTATCTCGTTTCTTTATTCCTGCTGATTGCCTTGTGGGGTTGAGTGTATACAGTGTTAGTCTGATGCGCCCACCTGAAGCCCTGCCTGCTGATGCGCCGGCTGCCGATTTTTCGGCGGAACGAGCCATGGCACATGTGCGCAGGGTGGCCAGTCAGCCGCATGCCATGGGCACACCGGGCCATGCCGAGGTACGCCGCTACTTGCTGAAACAGATGGAGATGCTCGGGATGCAGCCGGAAGTGCAGGAGGAGGTGATCGTCAATCAGGTGGGCGACGCCAACAACGTGGGTTATGTGTACAACCTGCTGGGTAGAATAAAAGGGACACAAGCGGGCGGCAAAGCCGTGCTGGTGATGGCGCATTACGATTCACAGCCTAACTACCCCCGGCGCCGCGACGATGGGGCGGGTATAGCCGCCATGCTTGAGACTGCCCGTGCCCTGCAAATGGGTGAGCCGCTGCAGCACGACGTTATTTTCCTGATGACTGACGGCGAAGAGTATGGCCTGTATGGGGCCAAGGCTTTTCTGAAACACCCCTGGGCGCAGAAGGTAGGTGTGGTCGTGAACGTAGAGGCACGCGGCAATGCCGGCCCGAGCATGACGTTCGAGATAAGCCCTGAAAATGGCTGGATTGTGGAGCAGTTTGCCGAGGCGGCGCCATACCCTTTTGCCAGCTCCATGATGTACGAGGTATACCGCAACCTGCCCAACAATACTGACTTTACCGTGTTCAGAGATGCCGGGTACACAGGAGTGAACTCCGCTTTCATCGACGGTTTTGTGCATTACCACAAAATGACCGACTCACCCGAGAACCTGGACCGCAATAGCCTGCAGCACCACGGCAGCAACATGCTGGCACTGGTACGGCACCTGGGCAATATTTCGCTCGATAACACCAGGGCGCAGGACAAGATTTTTTTTAACCCGGCAGGTAGCTGGCTGGTGCACTATCCGGCCGGTTGGAACCTGCTGTGGGCGGTACTCACGACAGTACTGCTACTGGCATGTATTGTGGTGGGTGTTCGCAGAAAAGCTTTTTCGGTGGTACAGCTGATCGGGGGCTTTATCGGCTTCCTGCTGGTGGTAGGCATCGTGGCGGGGCTGACATTCCCTATCACCGGTTTTGTAAAAGGGATGTTGCCCTACAGCCACGACATCAACGGGGTGTACGGGGCTGGGCAATTCTTTATGGGCTACCTGCTGCTGGCACTGGGACTGATGTTGCTGCTGAGCTGGTTGTTGTTGCGTTGGGTGTCAGTATTTGCCCTGGCCATGGGCGTTTGTCTGCTCTGGTTTGCCTGATGGTGGCAGCCTTATTAGTGGTGCCGGCTGCGGCCTATCTGTTCATGTTTCCGCTGCTTTTCTGCTTGTTGGCTATGCTAGTGCTTTTCCTCAGAGCCCTGCACCAGCAGCCCGTTGGCTGGGCCTATGCATTGTTGCTGCTGGCAGGTATAGCGCCCGCTATTTTCATGCTGATGCCTCTGGTGCGCTTCCTGTTTGTGGTGTTTGCCTTACAGATGCCTGTCGCTACGGTAGCCACACTACTTTTGCTTGCCGGCCTGGCTATACCTTTGCTGGTCACCATTGAGCGGAGCTTTGGCTGGCGTACACTGCCGCTCCTGCCCGCCTTTCTGCTTTTTGCCGGCGGTATACAGCTGTTCCGGGCCATCGAAGCAGAGAAGCCAAGCCCTGAACAGCCACTGCACAGTCATGTGAGCTATTACCTCAACGCCGATGACAGTGTGGCCGTCTGGGCATCAGCTTACCAGCGCACCGATGACTGGAGCAGACAGTTTTTTCCTAACCCAAGTACAGGAGCTCTGACTGAAATATACCCGATGGCTGCCAGGCAGTATCTGAAAAACGAAGCAGAGCCTATACCTGTGCAGGCGCCGGTAGCCAGTCTGGTGAACGAAGGAATTGCCCCTGGCGAACGTGTGCTGACCATTCGGCTACAGTCGCCGCGTGGGGCCGCGCACCTGGATCTGGTGCTGCAGCCCTCCGAAGAAGACGGTATGCTGGGAGCCTCGCTAAACGGAGAGGCGCTTACCCTCGGCCCTATGGAAACAGCGCAGGGGCCGGTATACTTTGCCAAGGTGCACGGACTGCCGGATGCAAAAGAAGTTGAGCTGGAAGTGCGTCTGAAACAGAGCAGCAGCTTGCAGCTATACCTGTATGATGTAAGCATTGGCCTGCCACAGCAACTGGTGCGGCAGCCGATGCCCGCGCATGTGATACCGGAGCAGGGCCGCGAAAGCAACCTGACGCTGGTCCGGAAGTCGTACCGGTTTTAAATCTGATAAGGGATTGCTGCATTTTTAAGTGTTTTTGAGCAGATGGCATAACTTGCGATGCCGGGCATACGGTATAGTTATTCAACTACCTGACGCCCCATTGCTTATGCTCAACGATAAACTACTCACCCTTGCCTTCGGGCTTTTGTTTTTGCTGATGATCGCCTGTGGCGACAGTCCCGATACTGACCTGGCCAAAACTGCCACGCCGCCTGTGGTAAAGGAGATGAGCCGCAGCGCCGCCTTTATAGACTATGCCGCCAGCACCACGATGCTGCAAGCTGAGCTGGCCCGATTGGCCACCGAGCGTGCCCAATCCGAAGAGGTCAAGGCCCTCAGCGCAGAAATGCTCGAGTTCTACAACCGGGCAATGAAGCAATTGCAGGAAGTCGCCAAAGCAGAAGGACTGCACACGAGTTTGCCCGATTCGCTGGGTTCAGCTGACAAGGCTACTTTAGAAGAATTTGGGAAGTTGACTGGCGCTGAGTTTGACGAGCGCTACCAGGCTTATGTGTATGCGTCGCAGCGATCGCAGCTGGATCATTACAGAGAAATGCTGCTAAAAGCAGAAGAAGAGGAGATCCGGAACTGGGTAAATGAAATGCAGCTACAATTGCGGGCTCGCCTGCAACTGGCTGCACAATATGACAGTGTCAGGTAGGTGTAGCAGATAAGCTTAGCTCCAGAGATCGGCAGCTTTTCGGGCCATCCGGAAGAAAAGGTCTTTCTCCAGACCTGCAACCTGGCGGGCTTCACATTCAGAGTAGCCGTTTTCAGAGGCATTCAGGTAGTCGTAGTATAGCTGTGCCAGCTCCAGTGAGTCATCCTCAAACTGCTCTGTCATGTTTTCGCGCTGCAGTTTTTCAGGCTCAAACACTTTGGAAGGGTATAGCTTGTCCAACTGGTAGATCAGGTACTTCTGCGATGTGTTGTCAGAGCGCTTGCTTCCGCCACCCAGCAGTTGCTCCAGTGGCAGGTCGTCATCGTCATCATACTCGTCCTCAAACTCGTCGTCCACAGCAAGTGGTTCATATACCACCAGGTCGAAGCCGGTGAGCTCCAGGTAGTCATCAAACTGCTCTTTTATAGGTACCAGGGTAGGGGAGTCGTGCTCACTGTTGAGCACGTTGGCCATATGCAGAGCAATCTCCTTGCCTTTTTCGCCGGCGCCGATCAGGATCTGGTTGAATTGTGTGAAATCGCAACCCAGGTAAATGAATTTGTACTCATCATCGAGCACAGTAAAACACCACAAGGTGATGAACTCTGTATCGTCTATTACGACTGTATCAATATAGAGCTCATTGATCTGGATGTAGTAAGGTGTGTACTGCGGAGAGTCCATGGCTGATTCGGCTTTTGGTGTACAGTATTTGCGTATACGCAGTTTGTTTGCACATGGCAAAGTTTCTATATAGAAAATAAGCGAATGGCCTTAATCTTCGTGTCGGTAAATATAGTACAATACCCCACCAAGCGCTGTAATGCCTGCCCGGATCGCCCAACCAATGCCCTCACCCCACTGGTTAACCCAGTCCAAAGCCAGCAGATTGGCGCCTGTGAAACCAATAACGAGCGAAACCAGCCCGGCAAGAAGGAGAAAAAGCCCAATGAATTTCATAACAGCATTTTATAAGGTGACAGACCTGAAGTACAGAAGTATGTTATAACAAAGAATGGCTTGTTTTAAACAGGCTCTATATAGTCCACTTTAAATATAATAAATATTATTTTCAGCACAAGTTTTTTGCTGAAAAAGCGTTATTGGATGCTCTCATTCTATTGGATAAAAGCACGAATCAGGACCAGATTCGGTTGATAAAATTCTGTGCGTTTTTATAGGCAAGCTTGGCGAGCTGTTCTTCGGAGAGGTGGTTTTGCAGCCGCTCTAGTAGGAAACTGTAGCTGGTACCTGCCTGCTCGTGCTCCGGAAAATAAAAAGGGACACGCGTTGGATCCGGAAAATCAGCGGTGTAGAAATAGTCGGCTCCGAAACTGATGACATCTTCGGCACCCTTCCCAAAACCATACAGGATGTGCTCTATCAGTGCGTCAGGTTTCCCGTCGTTCACAAAAGCGCGCAGGAAGTTCATGCCGATCAGTCCCCCGCGATGAATAATCTCCTGCGCCAATTCGTCGGGCAGGTTACGGTTATGCACCCATACCGGCCTGAAGTTGGAGTGGCTGGCAATAACAGGTATGGCAAGCCGCTCACGGTCGATGTGTTCGAGGATGTCGAAAGCCAGGGCATCACTGGTGTGGGAGAGGTCCACGGCGATGCGGCGGCCATGCAGGTAGTCTAGGAGCATCTTGCCATCGCGGGAAATACCCCTGTCCGTCATATTACCGCCCCCGAAGCGATTACCCATGTGGTGCGTAAAACTGATGTAAAGCAGGCGGCCTACGGTATCGATGATCTTCTCTAGTTTCTTAAAGCCGTCTTCCAGCGGTTCGTCCTCTTCACAAAAACCGGACGCATTCTCAATGGCCGCTACCATGCCGATGTTACCTTGGCCAGACAGTACTTCTTGCAGGGTGCCTGGGTCTGAAACAGCTGTCAGGCAACTTCTTTCGTCTTCTGCCAGCTTTCTGAATATCTCGGCTTGCAGGTGCGCATAGTTGCTGCTCCCGGGAGCAGTGGCACAGTAAATAGCCATGGTCTGTAAGCGCACGTTGCCTTGCGTAAGGGCGGGCAAAGCACAACCAATCTCGGCCACATTGTCGATGGCCGAACCAGGTACATCCGACAGGTATACCAGCAGGTCGCAGTGTAGGTCAATAATGGGCAGTCGGGCAGGAGCAGTCATCGTGTTTGGTTTGGTTTCGGCTTAAGGTACGGAGAAGTCACGAAAGAAGGTATACCTGCGGATGCTGCTGCAGTAATAGCAGGCATATAAAAAAAGCCGAGGATTGCTCCCCGGCTTGCGTTTGTCTATCCATCGCTGTTAGTAGTCAAAGCCATCGTCACCGCCTCCCTGCTCATCGCGCTGCCGACGGCGCTCACGGTTGTTGTCTTCGCTGTTGAGGCGGTAAGTGAAGCCGATAAAGGCAATGCGTGTCTGGCGCTTGTTGTTGTTCGTCTGCTCAAAGCCTGGCCCAAAACTCTCAAAGTTAAACTCGCGGGTGTCGAAGATGTCAGATACCCGGAGAGTGATAGTGCCTTTCTTATTAAGAACATCCTTCTTCAAGCCCAAATCCACAGCATAGATTTCCTGCATCTGACCTTGAATGTCTGCCATCGGAGCACGGTAGTTGGCGGATACCTGAATGGCCAGGTCTTTCCAAACGGTCATCGTGGAATTGAGCTTTGAGTTCCAGGTCCACTGGTCGTTGCTTAGTTCCGTGTCTCCTCCTGCGTCATTCAGTTCTACCCTAAAGCCCGATACGCTGGCATTAAGTCGCCACCACTTGTATGGATTGTAAGTGCCTACTAACTCTACGCCGTAAGACGAGCCACTGGCAAGGTTAAGAAAAGTAGTGGATGTAACACCTGTGGCTGCATCGAAGGTACGGAAGCGCTGAATCTGGTCGTTGGTACGACGGTAAAACACAGTGGTGTTGAACGATGTGTTGTCCCAGTACTTGAGGTAGCCCAACTCATAAGAGTTGATAAACTCCGGCAAGAGCTCCGGATTACCAGAACGAATGTTGAGTGTGTCAGAGTAATCGATGAAGGGGTTGAGTGACCAGGCACGCGGACGGTTTATGCGGCGGCTGTAGCTGAACTGTACCTTGCTTTCGGGAGAGAAGTCCTTGGTCACGAACACACTTGGGAAAAGGCTGAAGTAATCGTTTCGGAATACACCGTTATCTTGTGTCCGCTGGTCCGACTTGGTCAAGGTTTGTTCAGCACGTAAGCCTGCCTGAAAGCTCACACTACCTATTTTGTTACTATAGTTGCTGTAAAGGGCATGTACCTGCTCGTCATATACAAAGCGGTTGGTCACATTGTCGTTTATTAGCCACTGGTTGGTCTCAGGGTTTAAGTCAAAGAACTTGTTGTCGTTGTCGAGCAACTGGAAGCTGCTACGGTAACCAGCCTCAAAGCGGCTGTCTTCGTTGATCGGGTGCACGTAGTCTGACTGCGCCACAATACGGCGGGTTTTATCATCAGAAGTGATTCGCTGTTGGTTCATGCGGTCAACAGGCAGCCCCATGTCCAGGGTTGTCCGCTGCATAATGTTGTCCACTTCATCACTAAATCGCTCGGTATAGATCACGTCAGCGGTCCACTCGCGGCCTTTCTGATCGAAGGTGCGGCGGTAGCCGAGATTGTAATCCATCACACCGTCGCCTTCAGTACCACGTGTCTCGCGCAGATTCAGGCGCGTAAGGTTCATTTCACCATCCAGGTTGCGGTTCAGGATGCTGTTGAATCCACGCTCATCGCCGGTGCGGTACAGGGCGGATGCGAGATGGTGTTTTTTGGGTTGATGCTATAGTCGGCCCCAAACCGGAAGCTGTGCGAGATATCGGTTCGGCGGTTAGAGCCCAGGTCTTCACGGAAAGTGCCCTCGTCCAGATTGGTCAGGAAAGAGCGACGTACGCCCGGGCGGTAGCTTCTGCGGAAATCGTAGCCACCATTGAAATTCCATTTGTAATGGCGGTAGTTCAGGTTAATGGAGCTGTTGTAGTTCTCGTAAGTACCCACATTCACAGTAGCAGTGCCATTGAAGCCGGGCTTCATGTTCTTCTTCAGGATCAGGTTGATCACACCGGATGTGCCTTCCGGGTCATACTTGGAGGAAGGGTTGGTGATCAGCTCGACACTCTCGATCATACTGGCCGGAATCTGGTCGAGCGTCAGGTTAGACAGTGCAGTGCGTTTGCCATCTACCAGTATGGTTACGTTGGAACTTCCACGCAGGCTCACATTGCCATCGAGGTCCACATCCACAGAAGGCACATTCTGCATGGCATCGGCCACGCTTCCGCCTGGGCCGCAATGTTCTGCTCCATGTTCACTACTTTTTTGTCAAGCTCAAACTCTACCATTGGTCGTTCGGTCACGATCTGCACCTCTTTGAGCTGCGTAGCGCCGCCTTTGATAGGTATGGCCCCCAATCGGATGTTACTGTCAGTGTCTGTTATCCTGATGTTAGGGATGAAGCGGGTAGGGTATCCTACGGAGGAGATGCGCAGAATAAATTGCCCTTGCGGTACCCGGTTGAGTTCGAACTTTCCCTCTATATCGGAAGTGGCGCCGGTTACCAGGCTGGAGTCGCGGGCAGTCAGGAGTACAATATTGGCGAATCCCAGAGGAGCTTTGGAGTTGGCGTCCTGCACAGTGCCGGATACTTTGCCGCGGGTACTGCTGGTGTTTTGGCTGGGTTGGTCCTGCGCTTGCAGGTCAGGTAGAGCGGTTAGGTATAGAAGTGCTGAAAAGAATAATGGTAAAACGTAGGTTCTCATAATTTTAGATACGGATATGTCAAGAAAGCGCTGAGATGCTTCAGGGTGAGAAGCGACGGGGTAGTGTAGGGAATTGTGCCGGGGCTGGCTGTTGCTTTCCATCTGAGAAGATCACAGTTCGCCCCGGCTTCAACTATTAGCCACAGGTAGGACAGACTGGAAAGGTAAAGGTTTAATCTGCGGGACAGATTTCCGGGAGAAAGGAGCAGGATTAGTGCAATTTTTTTAGCTATTTGTTTTTCAATGATCTGATATTTAGGCATTTGTGTGCCTGTTGATTTTTTTAAGATTGTTGTTAAAACTTTATTTGAGATAGGTAGCATAGTAAAATTCCTGCCCTCGATAGCTTGAGACGGCAGGAATTTTACATAATGGCTACTATGGCATCACCTTACTTAGAAAGTCCCACACGACCACACCGGTAGCTACTGAAATGTTAAGGGAGTGCTTAGTGCCAAACTGCGGAATTTCGAGTACAAAGTCGGAGTGATTGATGACTTCCTGTTCTACGCCAAATACTTCATTGCCGAGCACCAGGGCATACTGCTGCTTCGCTTCAGGTATAAACTCGTTTAGCTTCAGGCTATTCTCAGCTTGTTCTACTGACCCAACCTTATACCCCTGGGTTTTCAGTTGCTTCACCAGTTCCAAGGTGTCCGGCACATGCTCCCACTCCACGGATTCTGTTGCGCCCAAGGCCGTTTTTTCGATGTCACGGTGTGGTGGTTTGCCCGTAATGCCACAGAGGTATACCTTCTCCACCATAAAGGAGTCGGCGGTGCGGAAAACAGAGCCCACATTATTGAGGCTGCGCACATTATCGAGCACCAAGACTAACGGTATTTTTTTCTTATTTTTGAATTCTTCAACCGAGTCGCGGTTGAGGTCGTCCATGGAAAGTTTGCGCATTGCGATGTTGGTAATGGGTAACTGGGCAAAGGTACAAAGAAAGGGTTGGCAGAGTAAGTGATTTTAGGATTGGAATGAATGGATTGGATTTTGGTGCAAGTATTAACCCACCCCTGCCCCTCCCAAGAGGGGAATCAGCTGCTGCTATTTTACAGGTATAGCTTTGTTAATGCCCCTTGATGCATATGCACAATTGTCATCCCCCTGCCCCTTCGAAGGGGGACTTTCGTGTAGCTTGGCAGTTCTCAGGTATAGCTTCGTTGTTTCAGCGACAGACCACACATACTCCACGAACCCTTGGCACGCATTGCCAGGTAACTCTCAGCCACCTACGCAGCAGACAAAGATGCCAGGTGCGCGAAACGACTATCCATTGTTTGAGCGTTCAGCGAGTTTGGATAGTCTTGATTTTTTTGCTTACTTTTTTCATCAAGGAAAAAAGTGAGTGCCCGCCGCATAGGCGAAGCTATGAAACAAGTCAAGCTGCTATACCTACAGCCACTGCTATGCCAATAGAAAACTTACTCCATACACATCCACAAGTTGCACTACCACTATACTCACAGGATGATATGCCCAGAATTAGATTAATGATAACTGTCATAACGCAAATAGAGCCGCTATATCCCATACTTTACTTACCTTTGTAAGATTTTTCGGGTATGTGGCATTTTTAGCACGCATCAGCTGTTATACCTGCACATTCCCGGGCCGGCACAGTCATACCTGTGGTTGGCACATATTATTAAGTATAGATTTCATTAATGGCAAAACGCGGAATCGGGCTAAACGACGGCACGCAGGAGAAAGAAGGCAGAAAAAAGATCAGCAAAGACAGCTTTCGTCGCGGCATCAGGATCTTTAGCTACGTACTACCCTACAAGTTTAAATTCCTGGTCGGTCTGGGTTTTCTGGTACTCTCCAGTCTGACTTTTATGATCTTCCCGCTCCTCACTGGCAAGCTGGTTGACTCTTCTACCGGCAACGCCGACTGGTTCCTCGAAGACATCGACATGATCGCCCTTGGCCTGTTCGCCGTGATTCTGGCGCAGGGTATTTTCTCTTTTTTCCGAGTTTACTTTTTTGCGCAGGTGAGCGAAAACGCCGTGGCCGACATCCGTCGCGACCTCTACAGCAAGTTCATGATGCTACCGATCCCTTTCTATGAAAAAAGGCGCGTAGGCGAGATCACCAGCCGCATCACCACGGACGTAGCGCAGGTACAGGATGCCATGTCTATCACACTGGCTGAGCTTTTCCGCCAGATTACCACTCTATTAGTAGGCATTATTATCATCCTTTGGACTTCGATTAAGCTGTCCATGTTCATGCTGGCAACCTTCCCGGTGCTGGTAGCGCTCACGCTGGTTTTCGGACGCAAGATCAAGAGCCTCTCCAAGAAAACACAGGACGAACTGGCCAATACGAACGTCATCGTGGAGGAAACCCTGCAGGCGATCAACACCGTGAAGGCCTATACAAACGAAAACTTTGAGATCGGTCGTTACCAACATTCGCTTGGCAAAGCTGTAAAGGCTGCCCTTTCGGCGGCAAACTACCGTGGCGCTTTCATCTCCTTCGTAATTGTAGGCCTGTTTGGCGGCATCATCCTCGTGATCTGGTACGGCGCTACGCTGGTGCAGAACGGTGACCTGACCATAGGTGAGCTGATCTCCTTTATCATTTATACCGTGTTCATCGGCGCCTCTGTGGGTGGACTGGGTGAGCTTTACGGTAAGATACAATCGGCCCTGGGTGCAACGGAGCGCATACAGGAAATACTGGCTGAGACTGAAGAGCCAACCGATAAGAGCCTGCGTCCGCTGAGCGAGATCAGGCGCGTACGTGGCGATATCAGCTACAACCAGGTGGCCTTCTCTTACCCTACCCGACCGGACATTCAGGTGCTCCGCGACATCAGCTTCAGCATCAACTCCGGTGAGAAGATCGCGCTGGTGGGCCCGAGTGGTGCCGGCAAGTCTACTATTGTACAGCTCTTGCTTCGTCTCTATGATGTGAGCCACGGCAGCATCACGGTTGACGGGCAGGACATCCGTAGAATGAGCCTCACCGAGCTTCGTGCCAATGTGGGCATTGTACCGCAGGAGGTGCTGCTGTTTGGTGGCTCTATTCGTGAAAACATTGCCTACGGTCGTCCGGAGGCTACCGAAGAGGAAATCATCATAGCTGCCCGCAAAGCCAATGCCTATGATTTTATCGCCTCCTTCCCGGAAGGACTGGATACGCTGGTAGGCGAGCGCGGCATCAAACTCTCCGGCGGTCAGCGTCAGCGAGTAGCCATTGCCCGTGCCATCCTGAAAAACCCGGCTATCCTGGTACTCGACGAAGCTACCAGCTCTCTTGACTCGGAGTCAGAGCACCTGGTGCAGCAGGCGATGGATGAGTTGATGAAGAACAGAACGACTATCGTGATCGCGCACCGCCTGGCTACTATCCGCAAGGTGGACAAGATCCTGGTGATCGATGGCGGTGAGATCGTAGAGGAAGGTTCGCATGAAGTTTTGTCACTTAATGACAATGGTATCTATGCAAACCTGCTTAGGTTGCAATTTGAAATGAGTTAAGATCTGAATCTATCAGGTACAGGAGCCCTGTTGGTGTAGAACTGACAGGGCTCTTTTATTTCAATCTTCTGTAAGGGCAGGACCGCGACCCAATGCTGCTAACTTAAGAAACGCTATACCTAACCTGTCATATCGACAGTATGGAGAGATCTGGATTAAATTAGAGCAATGGCATCATTTCAGATTTCTCACTAGCGTTCGAAATGACAGAAAAAAGCTTAAGTTGACGGCATTGGGTCGCGACCTATCCATACAAAGCATTTAACATTCAAACATTGTCAATCCTGAACATCTTCAAATCCTGTAAATCCTGATTCAGACATTCATATATCCTAATAAATCACTAATTTGCAAAGTAATTGTTTATACCTGCATTAGTCGCCCCTAAACCTTTTTATGCACTTAACCAGCGCTTTCACCCGAGGCTTTCTCTTCTGCTTCTTACTGCTGATCAGTTTAACGGCTTCGGCTCAGAACTTCCGTGACACTTTCAGGGCGCGCAATGCGGTGTATGCTGAACTGGGGGGTAACGGCGACCTGCTGTCCGCTAATTTTGACCGCATCGTGTACCAGAAGTCCATGTTGAAGGCAGCTTTCAGGATAGGTATAGCCAGCAATACCTTCTTCTCTGCAGAGGAACCAGGCTTTTATCCGGTTGTGCCTGTAGAAGCCCTGGGCATGATCGGGCGTTTTCAGAAGCACTTTGAATTCGGGCTGGGCTATACCCGCCGCTTCACCAACGAGCCTGATCTGCTGCGCAATATGTACTTCAGCCGCATCGGTTTTCGTTATCAGAACCCAACCGGAGGACTTGTAGTGCGGGTTGGTTTTACACCCTTTCTTTCCACAGAAAGTAACACCAAGTCGCCAGGACCTGCTTTCATTCCCCGCTTTGGCTTCAGTGTAGGGCGAAGTTTTTAACAAAACACCAAAACTTATTCTGAAAGATACGGTTAAGGGGAATAATCAGCATTTTTCACTATTTTCGAGTCGCAAACCATCATATTCAAATATAAAACCATGAAAAAGATTTTATTCAGCATGCTGCTGTCTGCTGCGCTTGTTGGCGGTACAGCCGTAACCGTTCAAGCCCAACAACAAGGCATTGCCATGCCGGCCGCTAGCCCGATGGCCACTGTGACTCAGAAAGTTGGTCTTTCGGAAGTTAAAGTAGAATACTCCCGCCCTTCTATGAAAGGCCGTTCTATTTATGGAGGCGACGTGGTGCCTTACGGTAAACTGTGGCGCACAGGTGCTAATGCTGCTACTAAAATTACATTCGGCGAAGATGTGACTATCCAGGGAAACAAGATTCCGGCTGGTGAGTACGCACTTTATACCATTCCAAATCAGAACGAGTGGACAATCATCATCCACAAAAACACCAAACACTGGGGTGATGGCGGACAGGCTTACAAGCAGGAGGAAGATCAGGCACGCTTTACTATAAAGCCACAGACGAACCCAAGAACAGTTGAGACTTTCACGATCAACTTTGCTAACCTAAAAGCCAACAGTGCTGATCTGGAGATTCTGTGGGACAAAACGATTGCTAGATTCACCATCGAAACCGACGTGGACAGCAAGGTAATGGCCCAGATCCAGGAGCGTGTTGTAAACGGTAAAGAAGTACCGGTTGGTTTGTACGCGCAAGCTGCCAGCTACTACTATGATAATGACAAAGACCTGAAACAGGCGCTGGAGTGGATGAAAAAAGCCAATGCCAACGACCCGAAGTTCTGGCACCTGCACACGCAGGCCAAAATCCAGGCAAAGATGAAAGACTATAAGGGCGCAGTGAAAACAGCTGAGCAGTCAATGGCACTGGCCCAGAAGGAAAACAATGCCGACTATGTGCGTATGAATGAAAAAGCCATAGCCGAGTGGAAGAAAATGAAGTAAGCGCCTAGCTGCCTACTCACTACCGAAAGCCTCTGCTCTGGCAGGGGCTTTCCTTTTTATTACCTGTTAAATTATACCTGTTGGAAGAGAAAAAACATTCAGAAGATCACCTGGGTCCAGCCCGAGAGTACTGGTGGAACGACGACTACTTGGAGCTGCTGGCCCATCGTCTGCACCTGGACTATACCGGCTCGCTGGTGGATATCGGTTGTGGAAAAGGCATGATGGGCTTTATGTTCTCGCGGCACATGCCACCGGGCGCCAAGGTATACGGCGTCGATTTTGAGCCGGAGTACATTGAGGAGGCCAAGCAGAAAGCCCAGAGCATCTACCTGCACAACGACATCTCTTACGACTTCCGGGTGGGCAACGCCTCCAATATTCCCCTACCTGATAACCTGGCTGACATTACCCTCTGCCAAACCTTGCTGATCCATGTGAAGGATCCGAGGCAGGTGATCGACGAGATGATCCGGATTACGAAGCCGGGCGGCTGGGTGCTGGCGCTGGAGCCCAACAACCTCGTGCCTAACCTGATGTTCGACCGCTACGGCGAAACGGATTTTGACGTGGAAAGCACCCTCGAAGTGCTGGAGATAAAGCTGCGCATTGAGAAAGGCAAAAAGCGACTCGGTGAGGGCTTCAACTCACTCGGCGACGTTATACCTGACCTATACCTGAAGGCAGGTCTCGAGAACATCAAAGTATGGATCTCCGACAAAGCCCTCTCGATCATCCCGCCCTATGACACACAGGAGAAAATGCTGCGCGTAGAACAGATGCTGCAATGGATCGACTCCGACTCCATGGGCTATGACTACCAGGACAACCTAAACTACTTCATGGCGGGTGGCGGCGATAAAGACAAGTTTGATGCTTACTGGCAACGGCTGCTTTACAACAAGATTGCGCTTAAGCAACGGCTGCTGAACGAAGAGTATGTTTCGGCAGGCGGTAGTCTGGTTTATATTGTGGCGGGGCAGAAGCCGCGATATTAGTCCAATGGCGCGAGTCGAGGATCCCGTACTTAATTCGGGTCGTCTTCGCTCGCGCCATTAGCAACTCAACTGCTAAGCATACAACCTTTCATCTTTCTGCCCTATGAAAAACTGAAGGATCGCTCCGAATACCACTACTGCTACACAGCCGATCACGTTGAACCACAGGAAGGCAATGTCAGTGTAGAAGTGGCAGTACAGCACTACTGCTTCAGCTAGCAGTGCGGCAATGAACACGGCGTGCCCTTTGATGTACTTCACATAGAATGCCACCAGGAAAATACCCAGGATGGTGCCGTAGAAGATGGAGCCGATGATGTTCACCGCCTGAATCAGGTTATCGAGCAGGGAGGCGTAAGTGGCGAAGATAATCGCCAAGGTGCCCCAGGCTGCGGTAAATAAACGGGATGCCCGCAGGTAGTGGAAATTATCTTTCTCCTTTTTGACAGATCGTTTGTAGATATCCACTACCGTTGTGGAGGCCAGCGCATTGAGTTCCGATGCCGTGGATGACATGGCCGCTGAAAAGATCACAGCCAACAGCAAGCCTACCAGACCGGCCGGCAGGTATTTCATCACAAAGGAAATGAACACGTAGTCTGTGTCTTTGGTCTCGGCATCAGGCGTAGCCTTGGCAATAAGTGCTTTTGCATCATTACGCACCGCTTTGGAGGCATCGGTTATACCTTGCACCTCAGCCTGGGCAGCGGCAATGGCCGTCTCGTCATCAGTTCGCAGGGCGGCAACCAGACCGTGCACTGCTTCCTGCTTTTGGTTGAACAGCGTGGTGTGTTGTTCTTCAAGCACCTCCATTTCCGGGGCAAACTCGGTGGCGTATACCTTGTCTTTAGCGGCTTCGTTGAAGAAAAGCGGTGGCTGGTTGAACTGGTAGAATACAAACACCATTACGCCGATAAACAGGATGATAAACTGCATCGGGATTTTGAGCAAACCGTTGAACAGCAAACCCAACCGACTCTCCCCTACCGATTTGCCACCCAGATAACGAGCCACCTGGCTCTGGTCGGTACCGAAGTAGGAAAGGGCTAGAAACAGTCCGCCCGTCATCCCTGACCAGAAGTTGTAGCGGTCGTTCCAGTCGAAGGAGAAATCCACCACATTCATTTTGCCCATCTTACCGGCTACAGCCACGGCATCGCCGAAGGACACGCTCTCGGCAGGTAGCGCACCACCATAAAACCAGCCACCAGCATGCCGCCCATCATCACGGCCATCTGCTGCTTTTGCGTCACACTCACCGCCTTGGTGCCACCCGATACAGTATAAATGATCACGAGTATACCGATCAGCAGGTTAGTTACTGTTAAATTCCAGCCCAGTATAGTAGATAGGATGATAGCTGGGGCGTAGATCGTGATACCAGCCGCCAGTCCGCGCTGCACCAGAAAGAGCAGGGCAGCCAAAGAGCGGGTTTTCAGATCGAAGCGGCTCTCGAGGTACTCGTAGGCAGTGTATACCTTGAGCCGGTAAAAAATCGGGATGACCGTGATCGAAATGATGACCATCGCGATCGGGAGTCCGAAGTAAAACTGCACGAAGCGCATACCATCCTCATAGGCCTGGCCAGGCGTGGAAAGGAAAGTAATAGCACTGGCTTGGGTCGCCATGATAGACAAACCGATGGTCCACCATTTCATGCTGTTGTCGCCTTTGAGGTAGCCTTCAATATCCTTGCTTCCGCGGGTTTTCCAGACGCCGTAGCTCACAATAAAGCCCAGCGTACCGAGCAGTACAATCCAGTCAAGCAGCCTCATGAATAGATGCGGGTGATTATGTAAAACAGGGTGATCAGAAAAGCGAGATTGCCCAGCACCAGCCAGTACATACTTTTCCAACTCTCAAAAAAAGGGGGCTTGTCGAGCTCCTCGTTAGGCTTACTATCGGTTTCTTTCATGGTTTTCTTTAGACAGTAGTCATTGTAGCAAAAAGTACAAGACTACTCACTGGGTATCTTGAACTGCAGATTTTGAATGGCTCCTTTTATTTAACAGCACTTTCAGCGCTGCTTCCCTGGCCACCGTGACCGTTTCCAAGCGAGATCAGGTTGGTGAAGATGCGGTAGGCACCTGGCACACCGGCGGGCAGTTGTCTGAACCAGGAGTAGCCGGTATACACGAAGTGACCTTTGCCATAGCGGGCAATCAAAAGGCCACCGTCGCGGGCTGGCTCACCCGGATCGTTGCTGGAGAGGATCGCTTCAAACTCCTTGCTCCACTCACTCGGGAAGTAGAGCCCCCGCTCCTGTACCCAGCCTTCAAAATCCTTTTTAGTGATTTTGTTCGGGCTGTTCAGCGCCTGGTGATTTGGTTTCAGGAAACGAACTTCAGCATCTTCTACCGTCACCCGCTGGCTGGAGATCTTCAGAGGATAGGGAGCGATGTTGTTCGTCTTAAGACTGTGCCCGGTGTTATACTGCACGATCACGGTACCGCCTTGTTGCACGTAGTTGAGCAGACGTGGCTGGTAAAAGTTCATGCGCTCCACCGTGTTGTAGGCCCTAACCCCAAGTATCACCGCATCGAAGCGCTTCAGATTCTGATCGGTGATGTCCTCATCTTTGAGCAGGGTCACGTTATACCCGATCTGCTGCAGACTCGCAGGAATGTCGTCACCGGCTCCCATCAGGTAGGCGATCTGCTCTCCGTTGCGCTTCAGGTCGAGGCGCACGGCTTTGGTCACAGCCTCCGGAAAGGTGGTCTGTGTCGGGATATGGCTATACTGGATCACGTTGAGTCCACGGGTATAGGGCTTGCCTGCTACCGTGGCCACGGCTTTCAATTCTACTTCCTGCTGTCCTTTTGGCGGATACACCATGAAGCGTACCAGCTGCTCTGCGCCATTCTGCTCCAGGTCAAATGCCACCTGCGCCGGCTCCGCTCGCCAGCCTTTCGGCATTTGCAGTGCCAGATTGCCTTTCATACCTGCCTTACCGGATTTCACCAGCACGTGCACCGGTTTTGGCTCCTGCGAGGCGAACATCAGCACTTTCTCGGAGATGTTCACAAACACGGGCGGCGTGATGGCCAGCGGTCTGTACTGTTCGCCATCCACGGGATCGTTGCGTTTGTACACCACTGGCACGCTGTAGCGGAAAGGCTCGCCGCTGATCAGCAGATCGAGCTGCACTTCGGCGGCCGGCTTGTTCTCGGGCGCTCCGATCTCTTGCAGGTCATCTACCCGAAACAGGCCCAGCGTTCCCTCCTGCCGTAGCCAGTAAGGCTGCGAGAGTGGTGCCGAAACCGGAACCTGCATTCTGAAAGGTATAAGATGCCCTTCGTTCGGAGCGAGTGTTTTATTTAGGCTGCTGTCTTTAGCAGCAAAGCTATGGCGCATGCTCACTAGCTGCACAGGTATAGCCGATCGGTTGATAGCCTCCAGCTGCAGGTTCAGTTGCTCGCCCGGTGTTACAGCATATTCCGTAGCCACTGCCTCCAGGTATAGGCCCAGGCTATGCTTCACCACCTGCTCCAACTCCTGCGTCTTGAGTCGTTTCCAATAGCTATCAGGCAGCTTGGCCAGTTCTTTTCGGGCTGCCAACAGCGTCGGCACTACGGCTGCCGGTTGCTCCGGCTTAAACTCTGTTACCGCCTGCTGCAAAAGTGCTGCTACTTTTTCGCTGCCTTTCACGCGGCTCCAGCTGGTATTTATACCTTCAAACAGTTCTTCTTTAGCTCTCTCGCCTTTAGTATGCTCCAAATATTCTATCGTAACACCACGTGTACCTGTCGAGCCGAAGCCCTGGCTCTTGTGCATACTGCGACTCAGGGCGGCGATCTCCGGGTAGGACTTGCCCAGCAACGGATTATAGCCACCCACATCCACTTTTAATAGTTGTGAACCATAGTCCTCAAACTCTTTCTGGCTACGGAAGGACCATACGCCGGTATTCCAAAGCACCCGCTTGGCCTGCCATACCTGCACGTGCTTGAGCTGCTCCGGAAAGCGCTTCGGGTCTGCAGCGGCCTCAAAAGCCTCGTTTGCCAGCATGGCCGAAGCGGTGTGGTGCCCGTGCGTTTCAGAGGGACGCGGCGAGAAGCGGGTAATGATCACATCAGGCCTGAACTTGCGGATAGCCCATACCACATCGTGCAGCACCTTCTCCTTATCCCAGGTGGCAAAGGTCTCCTCAGGATTTTTTGAAAAGCCAAAGTCGTTGGCGCGGGTAAAAAACTGCTGCCCTCCATCCGTGCGACGGGCCTGCAGCAACTCCTGCGTGCGGATAAGGCCCAGCCCCTCCCGGATCTCTGGTCCGATGAGGTTTTGCCGCCATCACCGCGGGTCACCGACAGGTAGCCTGTGTTGTAGAGTTTCTCGTTAGACAGGTAGGCAATAAAGCGGGTATTTTCATCGTCGGGATGCGCTGCCACATACAGCACGGTACCCAGCACGTTCAGCTTTTTGATATCCTGCAGTAGCTCGGCAGCATGCGGTTTAGCAGGTGACTGCGCCTTGAGTATCCCTACAGAAAGCAGCGAGCACAAGACAAAAAAGAGCGAAAAACTTTTTTTCATGGTTTTAGTTAAAGAAGCAGTGAATTGAACCTTCATCACCATGCTGTAAATCTAAAAAAATTGTGTCAGCCTAACCAGTTTTGTCTTGTTTATACAAGACAGAAAGTCGCTCCAACCCGACATATAACAATTGGTACATTTATTTTGCACTTAAAACAGCCTGTTACTTCATGGTTCAAATTCAGGCGATATAGTCTTGTAATATGACTAGTCAGGACTTAGCCAAGAATACTATGGGTTAAAGCAAATTTTACAAAAAAATAATCAAATTATTAGCTTTATATTTTACGCTTCCTATATTTGTAAAAAAGTGGAAGACACTTACCGCATCCTGCCTAAGGCTCGTCAGTTTTACTGGGTAGCCCCAACTATGAAACAATGTATCTGAAGGCTACAAACATCTGACGTATATGGCAGAAAACAGAATTGGAGACCAAGCTATTGAATTTCTTGGTTCCTACTATGCCAAACATGAAAAAAAATCTGGCTTACTTATAAACAGACTGGTGCCTACGCACCAGGGTACTTTTGCCGATGCGCTGTTCGCCTATCAGAAACACGACAATTGCTTTTTTGCCGTGTCACTTAATATTTCCGCCTCTAACAAACTGGCGCGCCTGCTGAGCACTTACAAGAAAAAAGGACTGGGCAGAAGTCGTTATTTAACTGCTGCCTCTATTTTTGGCGCAGTAGCCTACCTCTGCTACCTGACTGGCAATTGGCTAATGATGGCCCTCATACCTGCTATACTAGCAGTGACTGGTTTTATACTACATTCCAATCTGCGCAAGCGCTACATGCAGCAGCAACTGAAAGCGGCAGTGGACCAGCTCAAGCAGCAGCCTGCCGACCACCAGTGGCTGGGCTTACAGGTAAGCAGCCTGTGCTGGCGCGGCAATGCCATGGCAGACTACCTATCCAAACTATGTGAACGAAAAGGCATAGGTCTGCTGACAGTAGGCAAGCGTTCACGCCTCACGCTGCGCCAGGAACCACGCCTGGCCACCTGCCGCCGCACTGACTTCCTCTCATACTACACACAGGCGATAACCTGCGCAGAGAATTGTCAGACCAGTTTATGCGGGTAGCATAGGCCTTAAATAAATTGCGCCTGAGCCATTACTAATCATCTCCCTCATGCGTACAAATGTCAAAAGTATGCCCTGACTGCAAGGTAAAGGCATAAGACGACGCTTGAACCCATGAGAAGATACCTGAATATACTACCCTTTGCTGCTCTCCTACTGGTTGGATGCCAGACCCAGGACGGCTTTCAGATTCCCAACACACAGCCCGACATAAAGGGCAACATCACCAACATCAAAAAAACGAATTCCAAAAAGAAAGAAGGCGTGGCCGTCATACTGGTTGAGTCAGTGGAAGGTATGCAAACCAATCACGCCAAAGCGACTCTCCGCATAGATGGCAAGACGCACATTGAGAACACCGAAGGAGCAACACTCCGATTAGAGCACTTGCGTGAAGGTCATTTAGTCGAGGCTTGGTTTGACGAGCAGGTTATGGAATCATTTCCGGTGCAGGCCCATGCCACCGCCATACGGGTAAGCAACTAGCACAAGAGATGGAAGAAAGCAAAGCAAGCTATACCTGGCACAAAGTATTTGACAGCGTGACTGAAGCCCGCGAGCAGATGCCCCTCCGTAAACTCAAACAACTCGTGCTGGATGGCCGGACTATTTGCTTTGCGCATACTGCCTCCGGTTTTTTTGCGCTCGACGATGCCTGTCCGCACCTGGGATATGCGCTCAGCAAAGGTACTACTAACTATCTGGATGAAATGGTATGCCCCTGGCACAGCTACAGGTATAACATGCAGAATGGGCGAGAGTGCGAGTTCCGCACACGCAAGGCAGTTCTCCACCGGGTGGAGCTAAGGGAAGAAGGTGTGTTTGTGGGAATAGAGCAGACAGCCTCTACTGCCTGAAAAGGTGCTTTTTACCCCTCAATAGTGGCACTCCACTCAAATTAAGCGCATTTTTGTCGGCAAAGCGGCCAATTTGCTTACATTGCGCGGTGCAACCATCTGATGTTACCTCTATGGCACCCAGAATAATTCGACCGGAGATCTCACCAACTGCACCGATAAAGTTGCACCATGCAATGGGTGATGTGTATGTCACCATCCAACATAAGGAAGAGTACATCGAGGCTAAATGGCAAGGGCACATAACCGCTGATAATGTTGTAAGCGCTTCACTTGCCTTTTTGGAACTTCTTAAAAGCAAGCGCTGCTCCAAGCTGCTAAACGACAAGTCAGATGTAACCGGCGACTGGCAGGAAGCAAATGACTGGCTTCAGTTTGAATGGCTGCCCCGCGCTATGGAAGCCGGCCTGCGGTTTATGGCGCATGTATACTCCTTTAATATGTTCAGCCAACTTGCAGCCCGTGAGCTCCAGGAGCGAATTACACCTGAAGTCAGCATGAAAAGCTTTTACGAACGTCCCCTTGCGGAGGAATGGCTGCGAAAGCAGGATGACACTGCGGCTGCCGACCAGCGGGCTGCAACGGCTTAGCGCACGTTAGCAGCTACCGCACTTGGCGCAACAGGTGTGATCAATACTGTGTCAAGCAGCACAGTCATCACAGGTTTTTCTATTTCCATATCGACAGTGCTGGCAACAGCAGCATCTACTGATTGTGTGTTTTGAGTATTTGGTTGCAATGCAAGACCGAAGCATGATACAGTGGCGGCGATTAAGAATAATACTTTCATGGCTTTAATATTTAGTGGTTATCAATTAATTACTGTGACAAAGTTATTCTATAGTACTTTGTTATGCAAGGTACTGTTGCTAAAATCACTACTATTTTATACCAAGGTCCTTGAAATATCCGTGAAAGACCCAAAAAATCAGACGAACGACTACAGTTTACAAAGGCCAAAAAGAGCAATAATTACCAGGTATCGTTATATATTATTTACTCGCTATTGGCTTTCCTACAGATAATCACCCGCATTTATCCTTTCCCAAAAAATTAGCTTTAATTTTGCCTTCCGGCCTTTGCCATTTTGTTGGGCAACCGGCTTTACAAGCAAGTATCAGACAGCTACAATGCAGGATTTAGAAGAAGTAGAGCAAATACAGAAAGAAGAGAAGGAAAGCGGTTTCAAACGGGAGATCACCCTTTTCGACGCCATCATGATCGTAACCGGCGGTATGATCGGTTCCGGCATATTCATCGTGACAGCCGATATTTCCAGGGCGGTCGTAAGTCCAGGCAACATGCTGCTGGTCTGGGTGCTTTCGGGCTTCCTGACCATGGTGGGCGCCATCAGCTATGGCGAGTTATCGTCTATGTTCCCGAAGGTGGGTGGGCAATATGTATACCTGAAGGAAGCCTACAACAAAATGGTGGCCTTCCTTTATGGCTGGACGCTGTTTCTGGTGATCCAGACTGGTGTGATCGCAGCGGTGGCCGTGGCTTTCGCCCGCTTTACCGGGGTACTTATACCCTGGTTCAGCGAAGACAATGTGTTGTTTTCCCTGGCAGGATTTAACTTCACTTCCGTGCAGTTGCTGGCGATTGTGAGCATCCTATACCTGACGTATATCAACTCTCGCGGCGTGAAGAGCGGTAAATTGATCCAGAACATCTTTGGCAGCACGAAACTAATCGCTTTGTTTGGCCTGATTCTGTTTGGTCTGCTGTTCGGTATCAACGACACGGCGGTGCAGGCCAACTTCTCTGATTTCTGGGGATCTGCCGCAGCGGCCACTGGAACCAGCGAAGCACCTCCGGTAGGTATGGCGCTGATCACAGCCATCGGCATTGCCATGGTAGGCGCCTTGTTCTCGGCTGACTCCTGGAATAACATCGGCTTTTCGGGCGATGAGATCGTGAACCCGAAGCGCACCATCGTGCTCAGCATGGTGATCGGTAGTGCCATTGTGATGGGGCTATACCTGATCATCAACCTGGTATACCTGCTCGTGCTCCCCCTCAACGGCGACCCGAACGCAACAGACGTGATTGGCCAGGGCATTAAGTATGCCTCCAACGACCGTGTAGCCACAGCCGTGGCGGAAGTGATCGGCGGGTATCCAGCTACGGTAGGCATCGCCATTCTGATCATGATCTCGACCTTCGGTTGTAACAACGGCGCCATCCTGTCAGGGGCGAGGGTATACTATGCCATTGCCAAAGACGGC
>NZ_AKIS01000106.1:0-16297 GCF_000277005.1 Pontibacter sp. BAB1700
ACTGTAATTGCCATATACCATATTGGTTAAAGACAAAATACAATTTTATTTTCATAAACCTTTGTATCAAACACTTACAAAAGTTTAAAGAATATACCTATGCTAGAAGAAATAGAAGCAGTTGACACCGCTGAGGGAAAAGATGAAGTAGTTTTAGATGACAATCAGCTTGTTTGTTTGCTGACTGGAGACATCAAGAAGAATTCCAATAAAGAAGAAAACTTACAGTCCGTTATCCGGATGCTAAACGAAGAGTACGGCTTTGATTTAGCAGATATGGAGCGTGATTTCTCTATCCTATACATAGAACCAGACACCGGTAAGAATAAAAAACAGAAGGTAGAACTGGCTGTGTTTGAAAAGGATGCTGCGCATTCACAGGATAACATTATCCGCATCTGCGTGGTACAGGACGATAAGACCAAGGAGAATGACAAGAAGAAAGGCCTAGTTGCCACACTTGAAAATACCATGGGTGCAGTCGAGAACTGTGAGTTTGGCTTGTGGGCAAATGGCCTTACCTATCATTACCTGCAAAAAGAGATTGATGCTTTCGGAAATGAAAACTTTATAGATATTACCAATTTTCCAGGTGAAGGGGAAACAATAGCTGACCTAGAAAGAAACGACAGACCTCCTGTTGTACCTGCCAACGACTCCCTAATAAAGGTTTTCAAGAGAAGCCACGATTACATCTATGGCAACGAAGGCCGAAAAAAGGATGCTTTTTGGCAATTACTAAACTTAATCTTCTGCAAGCTTTATGATGAGAAACGAAGGTTTATCTGTGCTGAAAGAGGTGAAAGCTACCGCAGAAAGTTTTGGGTTGGTGTAAAAGAGCAAAATACAGAAGAAGGGCGTAAGGCAGTAGCCGATAGAATCAAGGGTATATTTGAAGAACTAAAACAAGACGGCACCTTCTCAGAGGTATTTGAAGGTAACGAGTCTATAGGCTTAACGGATAAAGGACTTGCTTTTATCGCTGGTGAAATAGCCAAATACTCTTTCTTGGATGCCTCTGTGGATGTAAAAGGCTTAGCTTATGAGACTATAGTTTCCAATACCCTCAAACAGGAAGCAGGTCAATTCTTTACGCCACGCAATATCATCAAAGCGATGGTGGAGATGCTAAATCCAACTGAGGGCCAGCGAGTGCTTGATCCTGCTTGTGGTTCTGGAGGTTTCCTGGTGATGGTGCTAGACCATGTGCGAAAGCAAATTGCTAGAGAACTCTTTCCGAATCTAGACGGGCCTCTGCTCGAAGAGAAATACAACTCGTTTGAAGTAAATGAGCGGGTAAAGAAGTACGCAGAGAACAGCATTTTCGGCTTTGACTTCGACCCAGATCTAAAAAAGGCTGCTCGCATGAACATGGTAATGGCAGGTGATGGCCATGCTAACATTTTCCATGTCAACTCACTTGCTTATCCTAATTGGGAGAATCCAGTAGAAATGGATAAGATCCAAGACTCAATAGACAAAAGTGTTAAAGAGTCCCGTGAAACAGGTCATGAATATGTAGATGCTCGAGGAAAATTTGATGTAATTTTTACTAACCCACCCTTTGGAGCCAAAGTTAAGGTAGAGAAAGAGATCGCTCTACATTACGAATTGTCCAAGTATAGCGATGCACCCGAAGTTCTTTTCATTGAAGCTTGTTATAATTATCTAAAGCCGGGAGGAAAGATGGCTATAGTTCTACCTGATGGCATACTTGGGAACCCTAATACTTTTAGAGTAAGAGAGTGGATTCTTGATAAATATAAAATACTGGCTTCTGTAGATTTAGCTGTCGAAGCTTTCTTACCACAAGTTGGTGTTCAGGCTTCTCTTTTGTTTTTACAAAAGAAGACATCTATAGAGCGCCAACTAGCTCAAGTCCAAGAAGAAGAATATGAAGTATTTATGGCAATAGCTGAGAAACTTGGTAAAGACCGAAAAGGTCTTCCTATATATCTTCGAGATGATGATGGAGTAGATTTATTATTCGAAGAAGTTAAAGAGTATTTAGTATCTCATAAAGATGGCGGAAAGGTAGTAAAAAAGCGGAAAGAAAAGCTTAAGCATTTAGCGGATGATTTACCTAAAATTTCGAGAGCGTATTTAGACTTTTTAAATAGGTAGTTATGAAAATTGATCTTATCAAGCTATCTGAATTAAAAGAATCTAATTTAAGACTTGAAGGAAGATTCCACTTAAGTTCAGATGCTAAAAACTTTAGAGTATTAAGGAAAGCCGCTTTCCCACTTAAGCTATTAGCTAATTTTGGCGAAATTTTCAATCCCCCTGTATTTAAAAGACAGTTCTGTAATAAAACCGAACGCTCTACTCCATACAGAAAGAGTCATGACATTATAAGGACTTATGAAGATTCAGAACTTTTTCTACCAAAAAAGCAAGTGGATAAATGCAACTTAGCTGTTCGACAAAACTGGATATTAATAACTGGATTCGGAACAGATGTTGGTTTTGCTGGAATAACAACGGAATTATTTGACGGAAGTGCTTTTGCTAATAATGTATGTAGAATCATTCCTAACAATAGTGTTCCTTTCGGTTACATAACTGCATTCTTATTATCCAAATTTGGAAAGTCCCAAATAAATAAGAATGCGTCTGGGTCAGCTATACGATACATTGAAGCACCTGGTATAAAAAAAACATTGATACCTCTATTACCTGAGAATAAGCAAGATGAAATTCATAAACTTATCACTGACTCAGTTTCACTTAGAGTTAATGCAGAGAAGTCATTGAAGGAGGCCGTTGGTTATTTTGATGCATTAGGTATCAACTATAAATATGGAAGCTATACTTCTAGAGTCATTCCTATTAGCAAGGTCAATCTTGAGAAGAAACGATTTGATGCAAATTACACAGTAGTAAGCGATTTAGTTTTAAATACCATCAAAGAAGGTTTTATTGAATATACGACTATATCATCTTTAGCAAAAGATATATTTATTGGACCAAGATCTAAGAGGAATTATGTCAAAAAAGGTGTTCCTTTTCTTTCTACTGCTGCAATACAAAGAGTTAATCCTACAAAAGTTGATAAATTTATAAGTAAAAAAGCAGCGGATGGATTCTTAGTTAAAGAAGGTTGGATACTAACTACTAGAAGTGGTACATTAGGTGATACTATATATGTGCTACCATCACTAGATAATTACGCAGTTTCTGAAGATGCAATCAGAATAGTGCTAAAGGAAGAATCAAATATTACTTCAGGATATTTGTATGCATTCCTCAAATCTGATTTAGGTAAAAGCTCGCTCCTTTCTGGAGCTTATGGCTCTATTATCCAACATTTAAACGAAACCTATATTGGAGAAGTCAAAGTTCCTATTCTAGATATAGAAAAACGGTTAGAAATTGAAAAAAAAATAAAGTCACATATAGAAGCATATGATCAAGCTATAAAATATGAAAATCAAGCTGTAGAAATTATAGAACAGGAGATCGAATCATGGCAATAATAGCAAAGCCACCCTATTTTGAATCAGTAGTAAACGCTGGAGAGCAGCGTTTACTTGAATTCTTGGAGCTTAACCTCTCTGATGATTATTACTTGATACCAAACGTAGAGCTAGCCTCTACCAATCCCCGTAATAATCGCACGCAGTATTGGGAGTATGATCTGATAGTGGTGGCTCCGCATGCCATTTACAACATCGAGAACAAAGACTGGAAAGGCCGCATAGAGGGGGATGATAACTACTGGTACATCAATGATCGGCAAACACAGAACCCGCTTAAAACAGGCAGGCAGAAAACCGCTATACTAGCTTCTAAACTCAAAGAGCAAAACTATACGTGGAATTCGGCTTGGGTGCAAAGTATAGTTACACTCTCCTACCCTAACACTTATACCCCCTCTTTATGGCAAGAGGCGGGCAAGTTAACCTTCCAGCTCAACGAACAGCTAATTGATTTTCTAACTGATCCTCATAAGGTAGGAAAGCTTGAAAATGACGTTACTGGTATCCAAAAGGATGTTGTTGACTTCCTGATAGGTGTTCAAAGCCAAAAGTCTCCTGATCAAAAGCGAGAGATAGAAGGCTACGAAGTAATTGAGGTGCTACAACAAGAACCAAACTTCGTAGAGTACCTAGTGAAGCCAAAAGGAGTAACCTCTTCAATTCGTAAACGAATCAAGGAATACTCCTTACAGGTAAACGGTCTGACTCCTGCAGAGTTAAGCTACAGGGAAGATCAAATCAAGAACCAGTACATGGCTCTTAATAAGATAAAGGCAAAGCCTTTATCTTAAATGTAGAGTTCAAGATAGACGAGCAAAACCATCTTTTTTATGAGATCTCAGATTTTCTAGATGAGAACTCTCTGCGGGCAGAAGCTAGAAGTAAGACGTTCACCTTTGATGAAAAGCTGAACATCATTAAAAATGTGATGACAGCCTTGAAAGAGTCTCACAAAGAGAACATCTATCACCGAGACATTAACCCAGATAACATCTACTTGATTAGTGGCTATGCTTACTTGGGTAACTTTGGTAAGTCGTACTTTTCAGACCACAATGAGCAGGGTTTCACGGTTATGGCTACGATCAATGAGTCGAACGCTACTCCATACCACCCACTCGAGCTCACTATAGGCGATGCTTCTCGTGCTTCGGACATTTACTCTTTAGGGGTATTAATCTATTGGCTATTTGCCGAGAAGGAGCCTGTCAAATCTCCTTATGAATTAGACAAGCTTGGAGGTAAACTCCCAGCAGATAGATTGCCTACTGCCATTAACCCCTCTCTGCCCAAATGGTTAAATGAAATAAGCCTAAAAACTATTCTGGTTGATGATACACACCGGATCGACAGTATTGAGGAGTTAGATAAGCTTTTAATTAACTTTTTAAAATCAGATGATTCGGTAAAAGACAGTGCTAAGCCAACTACGAAGCCAAATGTGCCCCAAGACCCCTATGACCTGAAAGAAGGTGATCAGGTTGAAGTATTTACTATTTACCAGGTATTAGGAAAAGGTGGCTACTCAACTGTGTTTAAGGTTAAGCATGGTCTGCAAGGGAAGGAGTTTGCTCTGAAGCTATTCAATCAAAGTGTCAATGCTAGTTCTGTTATTGATGAATATAATGCTCTGGTAGATTTACATCACCCTAATATTGTAAAATTCGTCTGGAACGGGATACTGCCAACTGGCCAGTTCTATACCTTAACAGAACTTCTTCATGGAGAGAATCTGAGCGCTTACACAAGAACAGATGCTCGGTTGCCAGTTAATCGAGTATACCATGTAGGCAAGCATATTTTGAGTGCTCTGGTTGAGATGCAGGCACAACAGAAGCCGATTCTACATAGAGATATCAAGCCTCAGAATATTATCTGGGATAAGGAAGAGCGCTTCGTCCTAATTGACTTCAATGTTGCTTCTTCTACAGAAACAAACAAAGACTTTGTCGGTACAAACCCATACTTAGCTCCGGATTTAGTTACCGATAACTACAAAGTAAACTGGGATAAATCTGCTGATACATTTGCCCTTGGCGTCACTCTTTATGAGTTAGCTTGCAAGCAGCACCCTTGGGTTCAGAAAGTACCTTCTCTCAGTCTCCAGCCACTAAACCCCAAGTCTGTAGAGCCTAGGCTTTCAAGTACTTTTTCGGATTTCTTGGCCAAAGCGATAAGTGCAAAGAAAGAAAACCGCTTTGCCAATGCTCAGGAAATGCTAGATGCTCTGTTGGCAGTCGGAGAGGATAATTTACTTGAAGAAAACAAGACTGGTCAAGTAGTCAAAGTTAACTCAGAGGGTGAAGAGCAGGACTTCCTGGCTTACGTGAACTCCCTGTACAGCCAGTCAAAGTATGGCAATGCTGGTACCCGAGCCAGCTTTGAAACAAGTGCTTACGACAAGCTCACCTACACTCCTACTAAGTTAGACAAGAAGTTAATTCCTGCCATTCTGGATGGTCACTTTAAACTTGTCGTAATTACAGGTAATGCAGGCGATGGCAAAACTGCTTTTATTAGGAAAATAGAAGATGCGGAAAGTGTTACCAATCGTGAAAGGTTTGCTCACAAAAACGGGGCACGTTTCAGAATTGGGTCTGTAGCATTTGAAAGTAATTACGATGGTTCTCAGGATGAAGATGAAAAAGCGAACAACGAAGTACTAGAGTCATTCTTTAAGCCCTTTGAGAACCTCACTAGCTACAGCAATGCGGCTGAAGGCAGAATCATTGCCATTAATGAAGGTCGTCTGGTTGAGTTTCTAAAAACATCAGATAAACACCACCAACTCGCCAATATTATTGAAGATTACTTCTATCAGGAAGGCCACAGAGACTTACCTGATGGCGTCATGATCATAAACCTGAACCTGCGTTCGGTAGTAGCAAGCGAACAGGCTCACCCTAGCCTATTCCGTGAGCAGGTTAAAGCATTAACAAAAAAGGAGCTGTGGAGCAAGTGCAATACTTGCCCTGTTGCCAATCAATGTTTCATCAAGTACAATGTTGACTCTTTCAACGATATGGCAGCTGGTGAAGAAGTTATCACCAGAATGGAGTGGTTGCTTCGAACAGCTAGCCTCAAACGAGAGATGCACATCACTATGCGTGATCTTCGCTCCTTCATCGCTTTTACCCTAACTAGGGATAATACCTGCGAAGATGTAAAGAAACAATTGAGTGGAGGCACACCTGAAAGTTACTGGGAGTACTTTTACTTCAATGTAACTAACCCAGCAGCTAAAGACGGTGGCGAACAAGACAGGCTTGTTAAACTGTTAAGAGAGACGGATATTGGTGAAGTGACTGTCCCTAACCTCGACAGAGATTTATTCTTCGGGAAACACCACTCCCGGAATTATCTGGAATTCGCTGAACGAGACCTTAATCTGATAAGCGCCTTCAATGAGCACAAAATATATGTTCCTGCTCATGAGCAAGATTCTTTTATTCTGACCAGAATCAAGCAGATTCAAAAAAGCTTTATCAGACATCAATATTTTGAAGGGAAAGCACCATATCAAAAAAGACTACCCTACCAGTCAGTGTTTGAGTTCTTTGATGTGCTGAAGAGTGATAATCAACAGAACAAAGCTATCCTCAAAACTAAAGCAAGTATTTCCAGGGCAGTATCTTTAAATGAAGGCTGCGACAATCAAGGTATAGATCAGAATTTCTTAGTCCTTTCTTCCTCAGAGGTAAAAGATCCATACAGCAGTTCTTACAGGCTCTTCCCACTGGATGATTTTGAGTTGTTTGTTAACAGAACCGACCATTTAGTGAAGTATCTGGAGTATGAGCCTGATAGCTTAATTTTTAGACACAATAAGGAAAAGCACATACAGCTGATTATCTCTCTGGACCTGTATGAGATGCTTTACTTTATTCAAAAAGGATTCAGCCCATCTCTGAATGACTTGAAGGGTAAGTTTATAGAGCTAATCATCTTTAAAAACCTCTTAGAGAACCTTAGCTACCACAGGGTTGTGGTAACCAGAGACAATCTAAACTTCTTTAAAATCGAGAAAGAGGCAAATAATACATTGAATATACAACCAATGGATGTAGAGTATGGCTATTAAACTAAATGGTGAGGAAGGTGTCTTCAGAAATGAGTTAATATTTGCTGTAGATGCTAAGGCTATCAATATCGACAATACCTTTATCAATTTGTACATGCTCCTTCGGCATAACGGGGTTAGGCCTAGACAGAGAGCAAGCTCCGGTACGAAAGCATTTATTGATGTTGATCGCCTCAAAGGTGTATTCAGTGCACTAGAGAAAGAAGGGTCCATAAAAGGATATAACGACAATCCAGAGGCTGCTGAGTTGTGGATCAGAAGCAATTTAGTAAACATGGTAAATAGAGGTCGAGTTGATCAAGAGAAAGTATCTTCTCTGCGTCCTATACATTTAGAAAGCTATCGTGTACGGAACGCTTTAAATACTCGTGATTACAACTCAGCTGATCAAGTTTACTTAATGCTGAATGCAGACCCTGCAGTTAAAGAAAGCCTGAAAGACTTCCTGATGGAAGGTTGGGATAAAACTACAGAGAAAATAAGCACTGGCTTAGATTTGGACGTTGATAGCTTAGGACTGTTGCACCTTATTAAAAATGTTAAGCCTGGTTTTATAGATAGCCCTTCCACATTCAGTAAAATTAAGCTATCCTTGAGGACCAAGCTAAAATATTTTGCGAGGATATAAAAAAGGCTTCTCATATACAAGCGAGTTATACCTAGGAATGTACTGATCGATTACCTTAAGACCCTTACCTCATTTCATTTGTCGCTTTACATTCAGAAGTTGATTTATCTACTGCCCAAGATGGTAGCAGCTGGATCCAAGGATGTAATTGATGATTGGAGTATTGTGGTAGACGCAACGGATGATTATGAGAGCAAAGTAGCCTCAATGGCTGTAGAAGATTGTGATAGGCTAATTAACTCGATTTATGACTACATAAGGGCTACTTTTCAAATCAATGCTGCTCTGAGATACACTAAACTTGATAAAAATGATTCTGAGAGCATAAATTTAGCACTGCAAGTAATCAAAGAGAGACCAGCGGGGATGGAAGCTTACTTTACTGTTGCCTGGGATAATGCTTATGCCTCTCTCGATGAAGATAACAAGTCACTTCTCGATGATTTGAAGCAATATGAACCTGAATACTATGACCGTTATGTGGAACTTATCCTTAAAGCCAGAGGCGCTTATCAATATAAGTACCACATGCAGATGTTGGATAACCTCTCTCAGAAGAACAGTGATAGAGGGTTAATGGCACAGGGCCGAAGCCGTAGGCATCCACGTAGGTTTGTGATTGGCACCAGGCTGCTTGAATCCTTAGTTCAAATTATGGTGCTAGATGTCCAGCCCGACAAGTTCAATACCAAGACTTTATCAATTGAAGAGCTAATTGAGACTCTAAGAAATCGATACGGCTTAATTATCAACGGCCTTACAGAAGACCGCTTCAAGGATGCCAACCTATCTACACACCTTGCTTTTAAGGATAATGTAAATGCCTTTAAGTTGAAGTTGAGGCAGATTGGCTTTTACAATGACCTGAGTGATGCTTATATCCTTCAAAAAATTAGACCTCGATACCAAGTAGCTTCTAACTAACATGGAAACATCAACTTCTATACAAACTTATTATAAGAGGATTATTGACCTGATTATTGAACAAGGTCATAGTGACTTTTCTAATGCTACAGCCGGACACTGTATGAAAATCACAGGTTTTGGTAGTAACGAGTTAGAGTACTTGTGGGAACGTCTCATAAGCTCCTACCCAAGCATTGATACTTTCATTATTGCAGAAGAAAGCAAGGGTAACAAATATATTTCTGCAACTAAGTTAATTGAGTATAGAAATAAACAGGAACGACCGCTACTGGTACTTATACCATCCAACAGTAGAACAGCAGCTGAAGATTCTTATGGTAATGCCACCTTCAAAGAGTTTGCTCTTGAAGGGATAGAAAAGAGCTTGCTCACAAGGCTATTATCAGAGTGTCCGATAGAATATAAAACAGTTATAGAAGAGGATATATTTGGATATCTATCTAATGAGAATTTAAGTCAGACTAATAAAATCAACTATTTATTAGATCTACATGAGAAAGGGTACAACTCAGACAATTTTGGTGACTTACTTTTTCATTTGAACCTTATTCCTGATTCAGATTTATTAAAGGAGAAAGCTAAAGTGCGCCCTAGGCTTAGCTTCAATGTACAAAGTATAAAAACACTATCCTCTTTTAGTAAGCCAATATACGATAGAATTGCGGAGCTACCTCTGGAGCCCAATTCTATCCAAAGAAGCATCGTTGATTTTCTAAAAAATGAGAGCGATGCTAAATCTGCGGAAGCTCTTACTGAGCTTATATATACAAGCTATAGTCATTTAAATTTCTGTAATTGGCCAATTCCAGAAATAGATCCTAAAGATGTAAAGCTTTTCATTGATTTTATAAAATCTTCCAACTTCAAGATAGAGGAAGGAGATAAAGTGTTACATGCTGAATCCGATAAAATATCAAAAGTCAAGATTAGACTCAAGACAACTCCTAAACCAAAAGATGTACCTGAATTAAAGTATTTTAAGGTTGTACTAATGTCTGTGGATGGCGGACAAGCTGAAGAGGTATTGACGCTGAGGAAGCTTAAAAATACAACGGCACAATCAAGCTTTAGAGATGCAACAGTAGAGCTACACTCTAATTTAATTGAGGAAGGGACCTACTTCTTTCGGATACTTGCTGAGGACGAATACGGTACTGTACTGAACTCAGATGATGACCTTTATGATGAGAAAGCTCAGAATGCTTGGGAAAATGCAAAGAAGGAAAACAAAGATGTACTAAAGTCTAGCTTTGGAACTAAGTATACTAGTGATTCGGAGAATTTTTACTTTGCTGTTACTGAGGTAGCCCCTAATACAGAAGAGCAACGGAAAGATAAAGTCTACAATATACTTCAGGCATTTTTTAGATTCAGATTGGACAATCTGAAAAATGACCAAGAACTGACAATGCCTTCTCCATCAGACTCCTCAAACGTCTGGTTAAACGATAGTAAACCAAAGCATATATCTACATTTTACATCAACTACTCACCAAAAGATAATTACCAGATAAACTTATCTACTAAGTTAAGAGCTATTGAAGACTGTATCCTAAATAATTACTCCTCTTTTGGGTATGTCGATGCTACAATTGATAATAATTCAGCTAGTTTAGGTCTTCTTTCCATTGATTTTAAAGAAAGCAAACTGACTGATATTATTCCCGGTGAAATCAAAGAGTTGAGGTCATCTATCTTTAAAAGGATACAGGAATCGAACAGCAGTAAAAATGGTGTATTTGAAACAGCTGATTTATTCAACTATATAGATGAAATAAAGGCATACATCATAAGCTTTACAGCTTGGACGACACAGTTAAAATCGAAACTTACAAACGAGGAACTTGCGCCTGAGGAGCATGAAGAATTAAAAGGATTTCTAGCCCAGCTACAGTTCACGGACATTGTTAGGGTACGCACCAAGTTACCTGATGGTAAAGATATTGTTGCCTGTCTACTATCCCCTTTACACCCTCTCCGCTTATCTTGGTTTATACAGCTTTATGAAGTATTCACTGAATGGGAAGAGAAGACTAAGGCCTACGATAATTATAAACAGGACTGGGGCAAAAATCTTGAGCTTTATTCGAGGGAACTTTATTCCCCGAGAACAATCCTTTGGTTATCGTTGACCCTGTCACATATAAATACTATCATTATTCTGGCGAACTGACCTTCGGATGGGGGGTGTACTTAGGAGCCCCTCAACAGAAAGAGCTAAAAACACTTGCTTCATCTAATAGACAGTTTAAGCACTATTTAAGGCAATTGTTCAATGTCACAAAGGAGAGCTATGTTGAAACAGACATTAGCTTGAAGCTAGTAATCAGACATCTGAAAAACTATCTACTTCAGCATCCTTATACAGACAAGTTGACGATTAACTTAATTAATGCTGGTGATGCCGGTGTCTTTGCTGATGCACTAGTTGAACTGGAGAAAGAGCCTATTTACAGAAACGTAAAGTATGAAGTACGTCTCTTCAAAGGGGATGATAAAATTATTGAACATGGCGAAGCTTTAAGCAATCTCCTTAATCCAGAATCAAACATTACTGAGGAAGCTGAATCATTTTCACAACCATCAAAAAACAGGCTGTTTCCAAAGCTTAGATATTCTATTAACTATATTAACGATTATCTAGAACGGCCGGTAGACTTTCCTTCACATATTAGCTTTCTGGTCAGCCCTTTTTCGGTACACATTGAGCTTGTAAAGCCATATTCCAGTCTTAGAAACTTTTATCTTAATGGGCTGATCACTGACCCAACTGTAGTGGTTGAGGAGAAAGGAGAGCAAATAAAATGGAACAGGTTTATCAATCCGGACGAGACGAAAGTTAATGCTTCTCAGTTGGGAAAATCAGGTATTGAACTCTTCAAAAACTTACAGGGATTCACTGCCTCCGTATTAGCAACGAAGCTAACGAACTCATTAACTGCTACCCAGTTAAGTCTCAATGAAAAAGATAAAGTACTTATTGCTCATCTGCACGAGTTCTCTGACTGGGTGATTACCTTCGATAAAAACATAGGTCCACAGGTATTTGACCAGCCTAGCAAGAATGGACGTATTCCGTTTTTATTGGACTATATACCGGGAGAAGAAATCTCGGGTATCTCTTCATTTCTTACTACCAGCCCTAGCTCAGAAATAATCGGATTGATGGGTCCGCACTTTGAGGACTTTGGGCTTGATGTCCATAATCCTGAGAATGAAGAGAAGTTAAAGATTCTGTTAGAGGATTTACGAGCTGTAAGCAGTTCGCTTGTGCTGCAGCTTAATTCTACTAAAAACAAAGCCTTTGAGGTTATAGGATCAGCTTTTACAAAAAGGGTACTTGAGAAGAAAGGCTTCCTTACTGATTCATTTCTTGTACCTATAGATCTTCACCAAAATTTATTTGAAGATCTTCCAAGCGACTCTAAAAGCAGAGCCGACAACTTGTTAGTTTCAATTGACATTGTCAAGAAAGAGATTCAGATAACAGTTATAGAGATTAAGTGTAGAAAGTCTTTAGGTCAGGCAGATAAAGAAGAGCTTAAGAGTAAGATAAAATCTCAAATTGATAACACCATTACTGCTTTAAGACAGCATTTTGATCCTGAAAATCATCAATCTTTTGATAGACTTGATAGAGAGATAAAAAATAAAGAGCTTAAGTCTTTGCTTTCCTTCTACATCGAGAGAGCTCACAGGTATAATTACTTATCTGAAAATGCATACGAAAGCTATATTGATTTTCTTCAAAACCTCGACTCTGGCTTCAGCTTGAAATTTAAGCAGCTCGGTTTGATATTCGATATGGGTGCTGCTAAGAAGCACCAAAAGGAGATATTAGATAGTGAGCTTACAATCTTCACATTTGGTGGCAGGCTTATCAGCGATATTCTTGACCCAGATTCAGATTTAAACACGAGAAGAGTGGAGGATGAGGAAATCGATAAGGAGCTAGAGGATGTAATTGGCACCAGCAGAAGACTTGATCCTTTCATCAAGAAATTTGTTACTCCATATAAGAACTTAGACCCTCAGGAGGAAGTTAAAACACCTCCCCACCAAGTCAAGGCCTCAGAAACGGTTCCTCAACAGGAGTCCCCTGTGATTACTCACACAGCTGAAAACTTTAACGGCAACGGAGTACAAGATCAAGGAGGGTCGCCTACTGAAAAGACTTACACCAAGGTAAACCTACCCGATACAATCAGTTCTGGAGCACAAGGCAAGACCGTGGATGATCATATTATTCCCGAATATGATATTTTAATCGGGAAGTCCTCCCCTAGTCCTCAGTACGGTGTTATTGGTAAAAGCATACACAACAAAACAATAGCTATTGACCTAAGCGAAACCAATACCATTAGCTTGTTTGGCGTACAGGGCGGGGGCAAAAGCTACACAATAGGAACTGTTTCAGAAATGGTACTCAAACAGTTTAGCAATGTTAATCTGCTTCCAGCACCATTGGCAGGTGTTATTTTCCACTATAGTGAAAGCATGGATTATGAGCCAGAGTTCACATCCATGATTTACCCTAATGATAAAGATGCAGAGCTTGCCAAACTAAAGGCTGAATTTGGAGCCGAGCCTAACAGTATAGAGGATGTTATAATTCTAACTCCAAAGGACAAAATTGAGGAGAGACAAAGTGATTATCCTTCTATACAAGTGCTACCAATAGCATTCAATTCTAAAGAATTAAATGTACAGGACTGGATGTTCCTACTTGGGGCTATAGGTAATGATTCTTCTTATATAAAAGAGTTAAAAGCTATCATGAAGGAGCACAGAAAGCACATCACCATCAACGGTATAAAGGATAGTGTGGATGCTTCTGCTTTGCTTAATAACACTCAAAAAGCTCTAGCAAGACAAAGGTTAAATTTTGCCAGTGAGTATATAGATGACACTTATTACCTTAAAGAAGTTTTAAAGCCTGGCCGACTTATAATCGTTGATTTAAGAGATGAGTTTATAGTTAAGGATGAAGCCTTGGGTTTGTTTGTAATCATGCTTAACATCTTCTCTGGGGTTAAGAACTTTGATGATAAGCATTTCAATAAGTTTATTGTATTTGATGAGGCACACAAATACATGGACAACAAGGATCTAACTGGTAATATTGTTACAGCCATTAGAGAGATGCGGCACAAAGGGGTTAGCATCATGATTGCGAGCCAAGATCCGCCTAGTTTACCGAATGAGATTATTGAACTAAGTAGTATCGTCCTAGTACATAAGTTTAATAGTCCGCAATGGCTGAAGCATATTCAGAAATCCATTATTCAATTAGGTTCTCTTACACCTGCTGATTTAGCTATACTTAATCCTGGAGAGGGATTTTTATGGGCTACTAAGGCAACTGAGAAGAGTATATCTAATAAACCGATGAAAATCTCCACTAGACCAAGAGTGACAAAGCACGGTGGTGGTACCATAGAAGCAACAGGTAAATAATGCACGCTTACACGTTATCCCGAAAGGGAAAAAGAGAGACAAATCAAGACTATATCATTTCAAAGACAATAGGACCTGATTTGTCTCTCCACTTAATTGCAGATGGAATGGGGGGCTATGAAGACGGAGATCTAGCTGCTAGAACTGTGGCCGAGTCTATTTCAGAATCTTTGTCATACACCAGCCAGCTTAATTTCTATGAAATCATCCAACAGGCTATATCATTTGCAAATTCCTCCATCTCAAAGTATACTGAGGATGGAGGAAAAAAGCTTGGTGCTACCATTGGCGGCATAGTCATAGGAGATAGAAAAGCTCTATGCTTCTGGGTCGGTGATGTTAAAATTTTCCATTTCCGGGATGGAGACATGCTCTTTGAATCCACTCCCCACTCACTAATGCATGAGATTCTAAAGAATGGTTCTATAACAGATGCTGCCAAAGCAAGTAAGTATAGACATGTAGTAACTCGTTCTGTTCAAGGTGACCATAGCAAATCTGAGGCGGAGTTTCATATAATTGAAGAAATCTTGGATACAGACATTCTATTGATTTGCTCAGATGGTGTCCATGATACACTTGCAGGAATTCAGCTGCAGCATTTTATTAGAAATAGCCTCTCCCCTACTGAACTGCTGAGTAAAATTGATGAAAGGTGCTCGATTGACTCTAAAGATAATTATTCAGCTGTTATAGTTAAGAATTAATAGGATGATAAATAACATTTAGAGACAGGCGGAACACTGCCACAATATGTAATTTATCGTTTATCTGAAACAGCTCATCCCGAACCGGAAACAGTATCGGGATGATCTGAACCACCTTCATGTGTCTCCTGATAATTTGGGGATATAGAAGCATATGGAGCGAATAAATAAATTTATCCGGTTTATCTAAAACTTTCTCATTCTCTGATTCTATAATGAATGTTAAACAAGAGGTTCATGATGAAAAGAGAACAAGAAAAGAGTGCAGCATGCTCCTCTGCAGAGCAACTCGACAGCTCAACATCGATACCAAGCAACGTCATTAACTACAATCACATCTATTTCCATGGCCTTGAAGTGCGTGGTGATTATATAGGGCATGTAGAAGGACACATTAAACCCGGCTCCCAACTACTTTATGTAGAAGTGGGATTACCTCACAGGGTAAAAGCTGTAGATTACGATCAACTCTACATTTATGCGGTTGAACATTACGAGATTGACAACGATAGTGACGGTTTCACCCTTTTCTTTAGGTGCAAGCGCACGAAAGCTATGTATACCCTCTTCTTCCCCAACTCATTGCTAAATGAAAATCAAAACGATGTGGAATCTGGCGAATATGAGAATTATGCCTGGAAAGACATTACTTCTGAGCATGAGCTCAATCAAAAGAAAGGATGGATATTTCTCTACAACACTAGATACACAAAGCTTGATAATCTAGGCTTCTAAGGGTGAGCTAGTTCGTGTTCATCGTGGTGTATCGCTCCATCTGTATTTCGAAACAAACAATAATGTAACTCACCAATGATTAATAATAGCGTTTAAAGCAATGGACGTAGAAGTGTTAACGAAAAGGGTATTTAAATATTTAGAGGGTGAATCCCTTCAAATGAGGGCGTAAAGCCAACTGTGTCAAAGGTTTTAGAGTACTACCTTTAACGCAGAAAACATGGAAGAAAAAAACGGCTTAGATCTGGACAAGATCAAGCGCCAGTTCCTGGAAGAGTTC
>NZ_AKIS01000107.1:0-26890 GCF_000277005.1 Pontibacter sp. BAB1700
CTGCAACACCGCCACCGGCACCCGAGCAAAGGTCAGTGAAGTGCGTTTGGCCACTGCGACGGAGCAGGTCCTCCAGCAAAGGTATGGCAGGGCCGTAGGCTCCGAGCTTCGAGATCATGAAGCGCAGGAAGTCGAGCATGCCCTGACGGAAAATGTGGGGAAACCAGGGCTGGTCTTCTAACTCGAATAGGTGCAGGCGGAAGTTCAAGGGCAGCAGCGATTGTTTTGTTCGCATACTGCCTGATGTCTCTAAAAGTTGCTACGGAAGCGTTGTACCACGCTGGCTCATCCAGGGGTGCAGCTCCATGATCAGCTTGCCGGCTTTTACAGCAGGATCTGCTTCAGTCAATGCCTTTGCCTCTTCCAGGGAAGCCACATCAAAAATAAAAATACCACGCAGCTCGCCATTGTCCAGGAACGGGCCGGCCATCACCAGTTTACCATCAGCAGCCATCTTACGAATATGCGCCATGTGTCCGCGCTGGATGCTGTTCACCTCAGCCGTGTCGGTTGGCTGGTATGGGCCTTTTTTGAGCAGGGCCATGTAGTAGGTCTTCATCTGGCTCATGTCCATCTCGCCAGATTTTTTAGGTGTCTCCTGAGCTGTAGCGGCCGGAGCTTTTTTTACGGCAGGCTTTGCTTTTGATTGAGCCTGAGTAGCCAGCGTGCAGCAAACGCTGAGTGCCAGCGCCATTCCGGTTGTTTGTAGCAGTTTCTTCATGAAGATAAAGGTATAGTTTTTCATCTACTTTACCACAACTCCTGCGGCACCAGCCCCAATGCTGAAATTGTCACCAGAGTTGCTGAACAGCTGCCAGTATTCCTCCTGTGGTTTATCCAGATCAGGAGCTAAAATCAGGCGGTCGCCATTCACAAAAGTCAGCGCTATACCGTAGGCGTCTTTTATTTCAGCACTCTCAATTGCCAAAGCCTGACTGCTGATCACCAAACCCTGCAGACGCTGGTCGCGGAGATTGGCGCCGGGCACTTTCCAGTCGAACTTGGGAGAGGGCAGGCCGGGCTCACGCTTGCGCATGAATACCTCGCTGTGCTTGATCGTAGTGCCATCAGCCAACTCAAAGGTCCAGGGGCAGTTTACGGCCAGGGTATAGAGACCCACGTCCAGAATCAATCCTTTTGGGGTGGTATAGCTGGTTTTGCCGAAGTGGAAGTACTGCACCAGTTCATTGCGGGTAGTCTTGGTCAGCGGCAAACCCTTGATCTTGTCGAAAGCTGCCTGTAGTTGCTCTTGCATGGAGGTATAGGTAATGCTATGCGCAAAGATAGGCAGGGTCCGTCAAAGTTATAACAGCTTCTGTATATCACTGACTAAGTTTTATGCGTTTCTGGGAAAGTATTTGTACACAAAAGGTATATTTGCAGTAGATTAGAAAGAAGCGTTCCGGAAAAATACGGGCAGTCTGCCCTGATGATATAACATGCTGCAAGAGCAAGAAAAAGAAAGAGAAAAGCCACCGGTTAAGAAAAAGAGGTCCGTGTACGGCAGTGTGATCGGCTATACCTGGAAGCTGTTCCTGCTGGGGCTGATGGTGGTGATCGGCTATCTGGTGAGTGTGGAGTACAACTTCTTCTACCTTTTCGGCTCGTCCCCGAGTCTGGACAGGCTAGAAAACCCGCGCAGCGACCAGGCCTCAGAGCTTTATACTGCCGACGGCCAACTGATCGGAAAGTATTTCCGTGAGAACCGCAGTCCGGTTGGCTACAAGCAAATGTCGCCTACGCTCATCAACGCCCTGATAGCCACAGAGGACGTCCGTTTTCATGAACATGCAGGTATAGACCCTACCGCCATTTTCGGAGCTGTATACGACAACCTGCGGGGCGAAAGCCGTGGGGGCAGTACCATTACGCAGCAGCTGGCCAAAAACCTGTACAAAACCAGAACCGACGACTCGAAGGGCGTACTGGGCCACATACCTGGCCTTAACATTGTCATCTCCAAAACAAAGGAGTGGCTGACCGCTATCAAACTCGAGCAGCGCTATACAAAGGAGGAGATCCTGGCTATGTACCTCAACACGGTAGACTTCGGTAGTAACTCCTTCGGTATTCAGGTAGCTTCCAAAACCTTCTTCAACACCTCACCTGACAGTCTGAAAACAGAACAGGCCGCCGTGCTGGTAGGTTTGCTCAAAGCACCAACCTACTACAGCCCACGCTTTAATCCGGAGAATGCCACCCGCCGCCGCAACACGGTGTTGGGGCAGATGGCCAAGTATAACTACCTGACAACTGCTGAGGCCGACTCGCTTAGCCAGCTGCCGCTGGAGCTGGAGTACAAGGTGGAGAACCACTACGACGGACCGGCTACTTACTTCCGTGGCGCTGTAGCTGACTTTATGAAGGAGTGGTGCAAGCAGAACGGCTACGACCTTTACCGCGACGGTCTGAAAGTATACACCACCATCGACTCACGCATACAGGCACATGCCGAAGCCGCCATGGAGCAGCAGATGCGTACTTTGCAGCGCCGCTTCGACAATCACTGGCAGGGCAAGAACCCCTGGGTGGACGAGAAGAACCGCGAGATTCCGAACTTTATTGAAGAGACGATCAAGCGCACCGACTACTACCGCCGCCTTAAGAAGAAGCATGGAGATGATGTGGCCGCGATCAATAAAGAGCTGAACACCCCACGCGAGATGATGGTGTTTACCTGGGATAATCCGGCCCGCGAGAAGAAAATGACCATGTCGCCGCTAGACTCGTTGCGCTACTACAAGCGCTTCCTGCACGGCGGTATGATGACCATGGATCCGTTCTCAGGTGAGATCAAAGCCTGGGTGGGTGGCATTAACTACAAGTATTTCAAGTTCGACCACGTGAAGCAGGCCCGACGCCAGCCGGGCTCAACCTTTAAGCCGTTCGTATACGTGGCCGCTATCGACAATGGTTATTCACCCTGCGACAAGATCGTAGACACGCGCATCACCATCAATTACGTGGAGAAAGGGGAAAAGAAGAGCTGGTCGCCCACCAACGCCGACTGGACATATACCGGTGCTCCGATGACGTTGCGTCGTGCCATGGGTAAGTCTGTAAACTCCGTAACTGCGCAGCTTACGGAGCTGGTAGGCTGGGAGACGGTGGTAGACTACGCACACAAGCTGGGCATCAGCAGCCCGCTGGACAAGGTGCCTTCCATCGGTTTAGGGCCGAGTGATGTGTCGGTTTACGATATGGTGGGAGCCTACAGTACTTTCCCGAATCACGGTTTTCATACCGCACCACGTTTCATCACCCGTATCGAAGACCGCGAAGGCAACGTGATCGAGCAGTTTGTGCCGGAGCAGAAAAAGGTGCTGAGCGAGGAAACGGCCTTCCTGATGATGCACATGCTGAAGGGAGGTATAGAAGAGCCGGGCGGGACCTCACAGGCGCTCTGGGAATACGACCTTTGGAAGGGAAATGAGATAGCGGCAAAACCGGAACGACCTCCAACCACTCCGATGGCTGGTTTATGGGTGTGACCAAAGACCTGGTAACCGGTGTGTGGGTAGGTGGCGAAGACCGCAGCATCCACTTCCGAACTTCTAATCTGGGCGAAGGCTCCAAAACGGCGCTGCCGGTGTATGGACTCTTCATGGAGCGCATCTACAAGGACAAAGACCTCGGCTATACCATGGGGCGCTTCCCGGGACCAACCGTCAAGATCAGCAAGAAGTATAACTGCACCACTGTACTGCCAAAAGCTGAGCCAGACTCCACGCAGCTGGACCTTAATCTGGATATACTGGATCTGTCAGAATTCCTGCAGTAGTAGATTCGTAAAAGCAGAAGCTTGCCCGCTGAGGATATCCTCAGCGGGCACTTCTGCTTTTAGGTAAATTAGTTTTCAGATTTAGTTCTGATGCTTCTTATAGAATGACTCCAGCGCCTCGTCCAGGTAGTTATACTCGAAGGTGAAGCCGGTCTGTAGCACCTTGTTGGCACTTACACGCTGACCGCTCAGTACTACATCGCTCATTTCGCCGAGCATCAGGTTTAGGGCAAAAGAAGGTACTTTAGGCAATACCAAAGGCTTGTGCATAGCCTCTGCCAAAGCCTCTGTAAACTCCTGATTAGTGACCGGGTGAGGGGCCACGGCATTGTATACGCCAGCAAAGGTCGTGTCTTCTATGGCCCGGATACAGAGGCGGCAAAGATCATCAATATGGATCCAGGACATGTACTGCTTTCCGCTGCCAAGCGGAGCGCCTGCCATCAACTTAACAGGACGGGCCATTTGCGGAAGGGCACCCCCTTTGTCGCTCAGCGCTATACCTGTGCGCAGGATGACGGTGCGTATACCAAGGTCTTTGATTTGCCACACGGCTGCTTCCCAGGCTTTGCACACTTCGGCCATAAAGTCTTCGCCATAGCTGCTTTCCTCTGACATCAGCTGGTCACCTGAGTTGCCATAAATACCAATAGCAGAAGCCGAAATAAAGCCTTTAACGTGATGCTCATGTTGACGAAGACCGTCGAGCAGTAACTGGGTACTATCTACCCGGCTGCGCAGGATCTCACGCTTGCGCTCTTTTGTCCATTTCTCCTCGGCCAGACCAGCACCCGCCAGGTGAATGATGTAGTCGGCGTACGTGATGGCATTCTCGTCAATAGAAGAATTTTGAATATCCCAGCGGAAGGTCTTGTAGTGGGAGAATTTATCGGGATCTCGGGACAGGTGCGCCACTTCATAGCCCTGATCGATCAGCATCTCCGACAGACGCGTCCCGATCAGTCCTGAACCACCTGAAATGAGTATTTTCCCAGCCATAAGCTTTGATCGATGTTATAAATTATATAGAAATATATCTATACGTGTAAGGACTAACTGAAAGTTGCTTTCACCGATCAAAACCAGCTGGCAGGGCTATGGTTTGCCCAGGCTGTAGTTTTATTTTTTGCGGATGTGGCTCAGGAATTCGCTACGGTACTGCTCCTGCTCAAACAAGCCGGAGTACTCAGCTGTGATCGTGCTGCTGCTCACGTCGTTCACGCCACGGCTCATCACACAAAGGTGATCCGCCTCGATCAGCACGGCCACATTCTCCGTCTGCAGGGCCTGCTTCAGCTCGTCGGCAATCTGCATGGTCATGCGCTCCTGCACCTGCGGACGGCGGGCGTAGTACTGCACAATACGGTTGAGTTTAGAAAGACCGATCACGTGCTCGTTGGGCATATAAGCCACGTGGGCCTTGCCGATGATCGGCACAAAGTGGTGTTCGCAGGAGGAATATACGGTGATATCGCGCTCCACAAGCATCTGGTTGTACTTGTACTTGTTCTCAAATCGGCGGATAACCGGCTTGTTCTCCGGGTGCAGACCACTGAAGATTTCCTGCACATACATTTTGGCAACACGCAAAGGCGTTCCTTTCAGGCTATCGTCCGTGAGGTCGAGGCCCATGGTATGCATGATCTCGCGGAAGTGCCTTTCAATGATCACGATCTTCTCGGCGTCAGAAAGGTCAAATGCGTCAGGGCGCAACGGTGTTTCCAGAGAGCTCATCATGTGATCATCCATCTCTTCCGCTTCTTGGCCCAGGTCCTGGTTATCCATTATATTCAACAAAGTTTCGTTCAGTTTCATAAAGCGTTACTGCCAGTTCATAATCCTGGCTTATTTTTTCCCGCAATCGATTCCAGATCACCATGGCAATGTGCTCGGCTGTCGGGTTCAGCTGCCTGAACTCTTCTGTGTCGAGGTTGAGGTTTTTATGATCAAACTTATCGATTACCTCTTCTTTTACCAGCGTACTCAGCTTCTTCATGTCGTACACATACCCGGTATCCTCGTTCACAGAGCCTGTCAGCTTGACAATGAGCTCGTAATTGTGCCCGTGGAAGTTCGGGTTGTTGCACAGCCCAAAGACCTCGGCGTTTTGCTCGTCGCTCCAGGCCGGGTTGTGCAGGCGGTGTGCGGCATTAAAGTGCTCTTTTCTGCAGATCGTTATTTTCATTGCGGTTCCAACAGGCGGGCCTATGTTATTGTTCGCGTAGGTGAAAAATTCATATTGGGGCTGCCCGGGTTGTAAACTTACAAAGGTAAGCTTCGTGGCCCCAAACCCCAAACAGAACAGCGGCTAAATTAAACCTGCGACTTATATCTGAAATATGCTATGGATTAGCTATTTTCGTAGGTGTACGATTGTTCCTGTCTAATCATTATTTCTAAGTATAGTATGCGAGTAAAAGGATTGTTGGTAGCAGCCATGCTGCTGGTATCAGGTATGGCGAGTGCGCAGGTCATGCGTGTAGAAGAAAACGAACAGGTGGTAAGCGGCATCAAGCGCAGCGGTCAGCAGCTGAGCGTGCAGCTGGACCCTAAGTTTGTGGAGAAGATCTGGAAGGATCACTTGTCACAGGAAGCAGGCAAAGTGAAGCATTCGAAAGGTGTTTATACGGTAGAGGAGGGCAAACTCATCAGTATAAGCAAGCAGCCCGTGCGCGTGATTTCCACAGTAGGTACGCATGCCAGCGGCAGCTATGTCTGGTGGTCGCTCGATATGGGCACGACCCATCTCGACAAAGAAGCCACGCCTGAGGTATACGCCGCAGCGGAGCAGTTCATGGAGAACTTTGGCAGAAAGCTGTACCAGGAGGATGTGCTGCTGCAGATCAACGAAGCTGAGAATGTACTCCGCAGTACCAAAAAGGAGCAGGACCGTGTTGTGAAACAGGCCAATGACCTGCAGTTGAGTATCGAAAAGAACAAGAAGCGCAAGCAGGAGCTTGAGGCTGAGCTGGTGCGCAATGCCGATGAACTGCGTCAGCTGGAGCAAAATGTGGAGCTGAACGTGAAGCAGCAGGAAGCCAGCCGCCAGCAGGTGCAGGCGATGGAGCGGGCTGTAGAAGAGGTCAGAGCTAAATTGCGAGATATCAAGTAAGGTATAGTTTCTATACCTCTCATAAAACAGAAAAGCCTCCATAACCGGAGGCTTTTCTGTTTTATGAACTGCCCTGCGATAGACCAAGCATTATGCAGGAGACAAATCAAGGTGCTAGAGCTTCATCCAGCGCTGTATCTCCTGCTCTGCAAACTGCTCATTGCGCCAGCCTACGAACTTACTCCTGGCAGTTGGATTGTGGTGCACAAACCATTGCTGCAGAATCGCTTTAGCGGCCGGGTAGTCAGCCGTAAAGTTAGTGTAGTCTGAGGCATTGATGGTGCGCTCACTCGGCCTGGCAGGTACCGCCACGATCTTATGGTCAAGCTCCCCTTCAGTTTCTAATTGCAGTACACCCACAGGTATCACTTCCATCACAGTGCCTGTAACGACGCTTCCTGTCAGCACGATTACTTCCAAAGGCTTTTTCTGTGCGTTGGTTTCTGTAGAAGGTATGAAGCCGAAGTTGGCAGGGTAGGGCAGGAAAGGGATGACGCGGTCCTGACCAGCCTGCTGCTCTGCTTCAAATGCTTTTGTTTGCCTGTTGTAGTGGAATTTGGTTGCGCTCCCGGCTGGTACCTCGATCACGGCCTGTAACTGTTTTTTGCCATTGTAAGTGGGCAGGGCGGCATAGTCTGTCTGGCAGGAAGCCAGTAGAACCAGTGATAGCAGCAGGAAAGTATAGCGCTGTAGAGTTTTCATGGGTGAAGATCAACAAAGTGTTGCGAAGGTATAGCTGCAAATATAGCAAGCCTGGCCAGAGCAGGTATAGCCCGACCCGCAGAGCAGGTATAAAAAAAGGAGCCGATCAGTTAGAACGGCTCCTTTTTACTAAAACTATGGAAAACTTATGAAAACAGGTTCTTCAATTATCTTCTTTCCTTGATACGTGCAGCTTTACCCTGCAGGCCTCTCAGGTAGTATAGTCTAGCTCTTCTAACACGGCCTTTTCTTACAAGCTCGATTTTCTCAATAGATGGAGAAAGCAGTGGGAAAATACGCTCCAGACCAATCTGGTTAGACACTTTTCTTACAGTGAAAGTCTCACCGTTTGTGTTTACGTTCTTGCGCTGAATAACAACGCCCTGGAACTGCTGGATACGCTCCTTGTTACCCTCACGGATTTTCACGTGGATGTTGATGGTATCGCCAGACTGAAAAGTCGGGAAAGAGGCGCGCTTGTCTGTAGATTCCTGCTCGATAAATTTAAGTAATTCGCTCATGGCTATGTTGTTAAAGCTAAATATCTTCTTCAAAATTCGGACTGCAAAGATATGTAATTATTTTTTACATAAATATTTTTGCAGAAAAAAAATGTAGGTTTTTGAAACTTATACCTTAAAACTGCTAAAACAGCGGTTTTGAGTGCGTTTCTATACCTGTAAACTATTCGTCGAGCAGGTCTGGCCGACGTTGTTTCGTCCGCTCAATAGCCTGTTCAAAGCGCCACTGCTCTATCTTGGGGTTATCGCCCGAAAGCAGGATATCAGGTACTTTCATGCCTTTGTAATCTGCAGGGCGGGTATACACTGGTGGTGCCAGCAGTCCGTCCTGAAACGAATCAGTGAGGGCAGAGGACTCGTCGTTGAGTACACCTGGTATAATGCGGATAATGGCATCAGCCAGCACCGCTGCTCCCAGTTCGCCGCCAGACAGCACATAATCGCCTATGCTGATTTCGTGGGTCACGTAGTGCTGTCGCACACGCTCGTCCACGCCTTTGTAGTGCCCGCACAGAATAATGACGTTGCGCATGAGTGAGAACTGGTTCACTACCTGCTGGTTTAGTGTCTGCCCGTCAGGCGTCATGTAAATCACGGCATCGTAGTCCCGCTCAGCTTTTAGCTCCGATAGTATCTTGTCAATGGGCTCGATCATCATCACCATACCTGCTCCGCCGCCAAAGGCGTAGTCGTCAATCTGGCCATGCTTGTTGATGGCGTATTTGCGCAGGTCGTGGATGTGGATATCTACCAAACCTTTTTGCTGGGCTCTTTTAACAATAGAATGGCTAAAAGGACTGTCCAACAGGTCGGGCTGGCAACTGATAATGTCAAATCGCATGATAATAGGGGCTACTCGTCGCAGTCGTCGGCGTCGTCAGGGGTGCCGGGCTGGGTGTATACCTCCAGCAGGCCTTCAGGCAGGTTCACGTGCAGCACCTTGGCTTCGTGGTCGGCGCGTACAAACACCTCGTCCAGCACAGGTACCAGCATTTCCTGCCCGTTGTACTCCATGGCCATCAGCTGTTGCTGCGGCATGTCGTAAAAGTCTTTCACGGTGCCCAGTGGGCCGTGGTTCTGGTCTATCACCTGGTAGCCGATCACTTCATGGAAGTAGAACTGTCCTTCTTCCAGCTCCGGGAGCTCGTCGAGCGGCAGGTATAGGCTGACATTGCGGAGTTTCTCGGCTTGCTCGATCGTCTTGATATCCTCAAAGGTGATAATAAAACGGCCTTTCTGCACGGGCTCCATTTTGTCAATAAAAAAAGGAATCAGCCTTCCTTGTTGTTCAAGAAAGACTGATTCCAGATCATCGTAATCTTCGGGGTAGTCCACGTCAAAAAACGCAACCACTTGTCCCTTGATGCCATGGGTCTTGACGATGTGACCTAACAGGAAGCAGTCATCAATATGCATGGCCGATGTAATTTATGCTTGTTCTTCAGTAGACTCGCCTTCAGCAGCAGGTGCCTCAGGAGCTTCTTCAGCTTCAGCAGCAGGAGCGTTAGCAGCAGCCTTATCAGCCTCACGCTGACGGATAGCCTCTGCACGAGCTTCTTTCACTTTCGTTTCAGCATCAAGAGCAGCCTTACGCTTCGCCTCTTTCTCAGAGCCAAGTGTAGTACGCTTGCTTTCGATCTTAGCTTCTTTCTCTTTCTTCCACTCTTCGAAACGAGCGTCAGCAGTTTCCTGAGAGATAGCGCCTTTCACAACACCGATCTGCAGGTGCTTCTTATACAGAATACCTCTGTAAGAAAGCATCGCCTTTACAGTGTCAGTTGGCTGAGCACCGTTCATCAACCACTGGAACGCCTTCTCCTCGCTGAAATCGATAGAAGCAGGGTTAGTGTTTGGGTTGTAAGTACCCAGTTTCTCGATAAATTTACCATCACGTGGTGATCGAGCATCAGCTACTACGATATCGTAGATAGCGGCTTTTTTGCGGCCTCTGCGGGCCAGTCTGATTTTAACAGCCATTTTTTATATAAATAGTTAAGTCGGCGGAACCCGTCCGCCAGTTTTTAGAACCGCAAAGGTAGTGATTTTGTGCCGATTAATGCAAGATTTTTTGGGAAATGAATTTGTTGGAAGCCACCCTCAGGTATAAAGCGATAGCTGAACCTGCTCCTTTAGGGCTAAACTGCGCAGACGCTATACCTGTCAGGAATGCCTGTGTGGAAAGCGGATAATCCGTATCAGTTGACAATAGTGTGCCGGCTATACCTGTAGTGACAAAAAAAGCCCTCCGTTGGGGGAGGGCTTTCTTATATGATTAAGCGTTGGCTTTAGCTCTTGGAGGTCTAGCAGCTTTCACTTTCACTGGCTTCAACTTAATGATGCTCAGTTTGTCCAGCGTCCAGATCACTGGCCAGGTTGGATCCACTTCCCACCACTTTACGCCGAAGTTTACGCGGTTAGGCAGTTTGTGGTGGTTGTTCTGGAACAACTCACCGCCTGTCAGGAAGTCGAAGAAAAGCGAGTTGCGCGACTTGTCGTTGTTGTCGAAGTTCTGGTAGCCGTACTTGTGGCCGCTCCAGTTTACGATAGCACCGTGTACCGGGCCCATCAGGAAGTGGATCGGCAACAGCAGGAACATCCACACTGTGTAGCGAAGGCAATGTAGAATAGCACATAAAATACCCCCCAGCCTATGCGCGAGAAATAGCTATCGCCTAGTTTCTCCAATGCTGGCCACAACGGATAGTCGCCGTCAAAACGGCGCTCCGGCTCCACGCGGTGGTTGAGTACGTCGTTGTAGATGTTTTTGGTCTTCCACATCATCGCGAATGCATTGTTGGAATAATGCGGCGAATGCGGATCACGCTCTGTATCAGAGAAGGCGTGATGCATGCGATGCAAAATAGCATAAGCACGTGGCGAAAGGAAAGAAGAGCCCTGTGCGATGTACGTCAGCAGGTAAAAGCCCTTTTCCCAGAACGGGTTCATGGTGAACATCTTGTGCGCTGCGTAGCGGTGCAGGAAAAACGTTTGCACGAATAAGGAAAGGTACCAGTGCAGTACGAAGAAAATAAGTATGGCCATTAAGCAATTAGTATGTTGAAGTGATTATTAACTGGTTCAGGTATAGTGGAGACCAATGCAGTCACCAAGCCTCCGCAAAATTACGATGTGATTCTATAGAAATAATAAAAACCGGTATAAAAGTTCAGAAAGATGATAAATATCAGTTTTGTTTAATGACTAATGAATAGTGACAAACGGTTTCCAGATAGGAGTCGCCGGCAATGGGGCAGTAACTTTAATCATGGTTTTAAGTGTAGGGTGCTCAAATTGGAGGCTGCGGGCGTGCAGGGCGATACTCTTGTCGGGTAGTGGTTTACTGGCGCCATACCTCAGGTCACCGACAATGGGACAGTTCATAGAGGCCAGTTGCACCCGGATCTGGTGAGGACGACCAGTAACGGGGTTTACCTCCAGCAGATAGTTTTTGTCATGCTGTCCCATCAGACGATAACTCAGTTCTGAGCGGAGGCCGCTTTTATTCTCACCCGCATAAGCCTTGGTCACGTTGCGGCTGCTGTCCTTGATGAGCCAGTGCACGAGCGTCTGCTCAGGTATAGCAGGCCGGTTGAGCACGACGGCCCAGTAAGTTTTTACGGTTTTTTTGCTCCGGAAGAGTTCGTTGAGGCGGGTGAGAGCTTTGGAGGTTTTGGCGAGCAGCACCACGCCACTCACTGGTCGGTCCAGCCGGTGCACCACACCGATGTATACATTGCCTGGCTTGTTGTACTTCTCTTTGATGTAGGCTTTCGCCAGGTCGGCTAGGCATTCGTCGCCTGTTTCATCACCATGCACCAGTAAGCCAGCCGGCTTGTTTACTACCAGCACATGGTTATCCTCAAAAAGAACATCTAAGGCCATAGGTATAGATCAGAGAAGGGACGTAAGCATGCCGCAGTAATTTAGCTTTAGTGAGGCCTTCTCAAGCGGTGATTGTAATTAATTGAAGCGAATGGTAAGGGAGTTTATACCTGAGCAATGTTACTCCAGGTATAACGCTCTTATTCTTAAACTCCCAAACTTTCTAATTCCTAAACTCTAATACGCTTCCTTCTCGTTCGGGAAGTCTTTGCTCTTCACATCTTTCACGTAATTCTGCACCGCGTCGGTCATGATAGTGTGCAGGTCGGCGTAGCGACGCAGGAAACGTGGCTTAAACTCCTTGTTGATGCCCAGCATGTCGTGCACCACGAGTACCTGTCCATCCACATGCGGACCGGCGCCTATACCTATGATTGGAATCTGCAGCTTTTCCGCTACACGTTTTGCCAGCTCCGAAGGAATTTTTTCCAGCACAATTGAGAAGCAGCCTAACTCCTGTAGTAGGAGCGCATCGTCGATGAGCTTTTGGGCTTCTGCTTCTTCTTTAGCCCGCACGGTGTAGGTGCCGAACTTGTAGATGGACTGTGGCGTCAGGCCCAGGTGCCCATAACTGGCACACCAGCGCTCAGAATGCGGATGATTGATTCTTTTATCTCAGCACCGCCTTCCAGCTTAATGCCGTGTGCACCCGACTCCTTCATAATGCGGATAGTAGAGCGTAGCGCCTCCGAAGAATTGCCCTGGTAAGAGCCGAAGGGCAGGTCCACCACCACAAAAGCACGGTTCACACCACGTATCACCGAAGAGGCATGGTAGATCATCTGGTCCAATGTGATAGGGAGCGTGGTCTCATGCCCGGCCATTACATTGGAGGCAGAGTCACCAACGAGGAGCACATCAACGCCGGCAGCGTCCAGGATGGTGGCCATGGAATAGTCGTAAGCCGTGAGCATGGAGATTTTCTCACCGCGCTCTTTCATATTCTGCAGCTGGTGCGTGGTTACTTTTTTTACGTCGCTTTTATGAACAGACATAGGATGCTGGTTTGAGTTTGATCCAAAATTATAAAAATCAAAACAAAAACAGCCACCCGATTTGGCAAGTGGCTGTCACAGGGTTTATCGGTTGAAGCCAGACCTGTTCCGGGAGAGCTTCAGGTCGCGCAGCAGGGCAGATCGGGCGTTGATGGTCACATTGTAGCCGCGCATCAGACCAAATGGTCGCCAGCCGATGCTCATCTCCCAGCAGTGCAGGTCGCGGTATATGTCGATGCTGGCGTTAGAGATGTTCTGATTCGTAAAGTCATACCCCGCCATATAGCCGAATTTCCACTTGTCGGTCAGGTTCAGAGTGCCTTGCATACCGATGTTCTGTGTCAGGTTTGGCTCTGTCTGTGCACCGGTTGCCGGAGCATAGAAAATAGTATAGTCCAGGTTCAGCGTCCATGGAATGTTGAAGTCCACATAATCTGGCAGGAACTGATCGTTCGGGTTCAGCATACCGGGCAGGTTAGTGGGAGGGGGCACGTTGGTAGATCGTGCTGCCGGGTTGAAGTTCGCACGCACACTCAGGTTCGCATTGGTCAGTCTGGCCAGTTTAAAACCAGGTCCTTCCAGCATGTAGCGATCAATAGCACGGTCACCTGCCGGGTTGAGTTGGTAGGGACTGAAAGTAGACGTAAAGTTTACATCGAACACCTGGAACAGGCGCGTGTTCATGCTAACATTTATATTGGAGAGCCTCATAGAGTCGGCAGCCAGGTTATAGGAACCGCCTATGTTCAGGTTGTCGATCAGGCTTACCTTTTCAGACTTAGCCTCTGTGGAGTCACTGCGCGAGCGCACTTTCATCTCCACACGGTTGTTGATCTGCATACTCAGGCTGCTTTGCAAGCCCCCTGAAGGCACGTTGCCATTGAAGCGTGGCAGGGTCTGGAAAATGGGCTGGTTCGTCAGAGAGTCTATACCTACCTGGGTTGTTTGGGTGAAGCCGAAGCGGCTCTCGTCGCCGAAGTTAGGGCGGTAGCCATAGCTGATACTTGGAATCATGGTATGGCGGATGGCCTCTACCCGCTTACTCTTAGGGAACTGCACGGTACCGTACACCGTCGTGTTGAGGGAAGCACCGGCACCATACTCGTATACCCTGCCAAAGCTGGCCGTATCAATGCGCACCGCCTGCTGCTCGTCGTCATAGGTATAGGTCAATTTGTTGTCGAACCATGACTCACGGTAATTCACGTTTGGCGTCAGGTTGAAAAAGCGGAATATTTTATAGTTACCCAAACCGATCGTGAAGTTGTGATCGGCGCTTTTACGGCCATTCTTCCAGAGGCGGTCGAGGTTGTCGAAGTTTAGCGCAAAAGAAGTATCCCTGGCGGTACCATCAACAACAGGCAAATTGTTTAGCCTACGGGCTACTACCTGGTTCGATACCTCGTTGCGGGCCCGCACATTGTAGCCAAAGGTAAAGTTTTCATACCACTTGCCGGTGGGCACATTGTCCGAGAAGAGCTCATACAAGCTCATCTGCGTCATGGCAAAGTTAAGGTCAGGCAGCGTGAAGCGCATGATGGTAGGAGCCGGCCTGCCGTCTGCCGTAAAGCCACCGTTGTTCTGTCCCTGGCTCAGCGTAGCAGTGTAGCTGAAAGGCGTGTTCTGTATGTTTTTCTGGTAAGTGATCGTCGAGTTAAAGGTCGGAGTCAGGTAATTGTTTGCGTTGTTGTAGTTCACACGGTTGTGCTGGCTGCTACCGGCCCGCACATTGGCCGTAAAGCGTCCGCGACCTGGCTTCTGCACCGGGCTGTGCGACCAGGTAACAAACGCCGTTCGCTGGCTGGGCGGAAGACCACTCAGGCTGTTCGTAGAACGGTTCGGATCCGCAACATCAGCTTCGTCATTTTTAAAGTAGTCGTAACTGATGTTGAAATTGCCACGGTAGGAGTAGCGCTTGATGTAAGTATTATCAACCGTCACCTTGTACCCGCCGAGCGAGTAGATATCGCCGGTGATGCGGGTGCCGATGTAGTCGTTCAGGGCGAGGTAATAACCGCCATTGCTCAGGTAAAAGCCACGGCACGTGATTCGCCGAAGGTCGGCATGATCACACCAGAGGAGCGCTTGTTGCGCGGTGTCGGGAAGAGGCCGAACAAAAAGCCGAGCGGCGTAGGTATATCGGCGATCACGAGGTTAAAAGGACCTGACATGATCTTGTCGTTCGGTATAGCCTTGATCTTGCCGGCGCTGATGTAGAAGTGCGGATGCTCCAGGTTACAGGTAGTATACTTGTTGTGCAGACCGAAAATCTCGTTTGCCTCATTTTTTTTCACCACCTCGGAATGTATATACCCTTCGCCTTGTTGCGTTACTACTTCAGAGATCCGGCCTCGTCTGGTTTTGTAGTTATAGGCGATACGCTTGGCTGCATAACTCTCTGCCCCGTCTCTAAATACCGGAGTACCAGTCTCCTGGCCTGTAGAGTCTATCAGGGTGGTAGCGGTCAGGGTGTTGAGGTCGTAGTCGATCTGGATGTAGGCAGCCGCCAGTTCCATGGTACCATAGTCAATTTTGGCATCCCCGTACAGGTGCACTACCTTACGGTCTACCTCAAAGAGGATGGAATCTCTGGCAGAATAATTGATTGTCGTCTCGATGTCGCCCTGTGGTGCGGGAACCACAAGCGAGTCCTGAGGCGGCGAGATGTTGACAGTGTCTTTTGGCGTAGCTGTCGTGGTGGGGCGGCGCACCCGCTGACCCAGTACAGGCTGGGCAGAAAGTACGGCGAGCTGCACCAGCAGCAAAAAAATCAAAATGTAGCGCAACTTCTTCAGACTTCCCTAAAGTTTTATTTATTTTGTACAAAGTTATTGTTTTTAACTTTTAACTAACGAGCGTTGTGAGAAATATTGTTACTATTTCAGTTCTGGCCCTAAGTTTACTTCTACTCTCTTCCAGCAAGCTCGAATACCGTAAGGCATACAAGCTGCGCACGGTAGTAATCGATGCGGGTCATGGCGGCAAAGACATAGGCTGTAACGGCAAAGTTTCACATGAGGCTGATGTAGCCTTAAAGTTAGCGCTGCAGGTTGGAGCGTTAATTGAGAAGAACGTGCCTGACGTTAAAGTTGTTTACACCCGCAAGGATGATACCTTCGTGGAGTTGATCGACCGTGCCGGAATTGCAAACAAAAACAACGCGGACCTGTTCATCTCCATTCACCTGAATGCAGGGCCGCCTTCCGCTTTCGGTACCGAAACCTACACGATGGGCCTTCACACCTCCAGTGGCAACCTGGCAGTAGCCAAGCGCGAGAATGCCGTAATCCTGCAGGAGGATGACTACAAGGAGAAATACGGTGGATTTGACCCGAACTCACCACAAAGCCACATCATGTTTGCCCTGCACCAAAGCGCATACATCGACAACAGTCTGCGCTTTGCTCAAAAGATCGAAAATGAATTCAAAAACCGGGTTGGTCGCACAAGCCGTGGCGTGAAGCAGGCGGGCTTCCTGGTGCTATGGAAGTCTTATATGCCGAGTGTGCTTATTGAGGCAGGTTTCCTCACAAATCCCGCCGAAGAAAAATTCCTTAACGATAAAACAGGTCAGACGTATATGGCATCAGGCATATACCGAGCCTTCAAAGAATACAAGCAAGAGCTGGAGGCCATGAACTAATGCAAAAAGCAAACTCACCTACGTGAAACTATCGAAAGAAATTAAAGTTGCCCTGCTAGGTATAGTGGCAATTCTGATACTGTATTTCGGGTATGACTTCCTGAAAGGATCCTCGATTTTCTCTAAATCCAACACCTTCCATGTGGTGTATGACAATGTAGATGGCCTGACAGCCTCGAATCCTGTTATTCTGAATGGCATACAGGTAGGGCAGGTTAAGGAAATGACGCTGCTCACTGATCGTGGTAACATGGTACGCGTAGATATTGAGGTGCGGAAGGATCTCCAGATCGGAGACTCCACCATTGCCAGCCTCGGCAACTCTGACCTTTTGGGTAGCAAAGCCATTACATTGCACCTGCGCAACAGCACCAAGATGTTTGATGGCGGTGAAGAACTGATCGCCTTCAAAGAAACCAGCATCGCCGACATGATCTCTTCTAAGTCGGTGCCGGTGATCGACAAAGTAGATACCACACTGGCCCGCGTTAACCGACTGCTGGACAGCGAAGCGAAGGGCAACATTCAGCAGATCCTGGCCAACTCCAACAAGACCACGGAGATGATCAACGACATTTTACGCGAAAACCAGCGCAATATCAATCAGATCACAGGCAACCTGAGTCAGCTTACCTCAGCGCTGAAGCAGACACAAAAGAACATCGACCGGCTTGCGTTAAACATGACTGAGATCACGGATACGCTCAAGCAGGTGGAGATCAAGAAACTGGTGCGCGATGCCAACTCAGCTGTGAACGAGCTGGAAACAACTATCGCCAAACTCAATTCAAACCAAGGCTCATTGGGCCGCCTGATGAACGACGAGGAGCTGTATCAGAACATGAACCGCTCCACAGAAGCCCTCAACCTGTTGCTGCGTGATATACAGGCATACCCGAAGCGCTATGTGCAGTTCTCACTCATTGGCCGCAAAGACAGGTATAAGGTGGATGCCACGGGCCGTGTGATCACACTGGAGGAGGTGAAGGAAATGCAGGACGCCAACCCGGATGAGTTTCGTCGCCCTGCGCCTGACACGGTTAAAGTAGCGCCTGCCGATACCACAAAAAGGCAATAGTGCATCTTATAAAAATTGTATATTTGTGAAATCCGCCCTTAAAGCGGATTTTTCATTGTAAGTAGTCCCCTTATTTATAATAACCCTTTCATGGATATCGAATTCAATAAGAACGAAGACTCTCTCAAGCAGCTGAGTTTCCAGCTGAAAAGCAAACTGAAGAAAGTACACCTGGGCGGCGGCGAGAAGCGCATCGCAAAAGAGCATGCCAAAGGTAAAATGACAGCCCGCGAACGCATCGACTACCTGCTCGACGAAGGAACGGAGTTCCTGGAAGTAGGCGCCTTTGCAGGCGAAGGTATGTACCAGGAAGTAGGCGGCTGCCCGAGCGGCGGCGTGGTGACAGGTATAGGCTACATCAAAGGCCGCCAATGCGTGGTGGTAGCCAACGATGCGACCGTGAAAGCCGGTGCCTGGTTCCCGATTACCGCCAAGAAGAACCTGCGGGCACAGGAAATCTCTATTGAGAACAAACTGCCGATCGTATACCTGGTGGACAGTGCCGGTGTGTTCCTGCCGATGCAGGACGAAATCTTCCCGGACAAAGAGCACTTTGGCCGCATGTTCCGCAACAATGCCGTGATGAGCTCGATGGGCATTGTCCAGATTGCCGCCATTATGGGTAGCTGCGTGGCCGGTGGTGCCTACCTGCCGATCATGAGCGACGAGGCCCTGATCGTAGAGGGTACGGGCTCTGTGTTCCTGGGCGGCTCATACCTGGTAAAGTCTGCTATCGGCGAGACCATTGACAACGAAACGCTGGGCGGTGCTTCTACGCACTGCGAGATTTCGGGTGTAACCGACTATAAGTGTAAAGACGACAAAGAGGCGCTGGATCATATCCGCACCATCTTCGATAAAATGGGTGATAACCCGAAAGCTGGTTTCAGTCGCGTAGAGCCTGCTGCTCCGAAGCTGGATGAGAAAGAAATCTATGGCATGCTGCCAGCCGACCGTACCAAGCCTTACGACATGATGGACATCATCAACCGTTTGGTAGACAACTCAGAATTTGAGCCTTACAAAGAGCTGTATGGTCAGTCCCTGATCTGCGGACTGGGCCGGATCGATGGTTGGGCGGTAGGCATCGTGGCCAATCAGCGCAAGATCGTGAAGAGCAAAAAAGGAGAGATGCAGATGGGGGGTGTGATCTACTCTGACTCTGCAGACAAGGCGGCCCGCTTTATCATGAACTGTAACCAGAAGAAAATTCCGCTGGTGTTCCTGCACGACGTGTCAGGCTTTATGGTAGGCAGCAAGGCTGAGCATGGTGGCATTATTAAAGACGGTGCCAAAATGGTAAATGCCATGGCCAATTCCGTAGTGCCTAAGTTTACGATCATCCTGGGCAACAGCTATGGAGCTGGCAACTACGCCATGTGCGGCAAAGCTTACGACCCACGTCTGATCTACGCCTGGCCATCGGCCCAGCTTGCGGTAATGAGCGGTGCGGCAGCGGCCAATACCCTGCTGCAGATCCAGGTTTCTGCCCTGAAAGCAAAAGGAGAGGAGATTACGCCGGAGGCCGAGAAAGAGTTACTGGAGCGCATCACGGCCAAGTATAACGAAGAACTGTCGCCGTACTACGCCGCAGCCCGCCTATGGATAGATGGTATTATCGACCCGCTGGAGACCCGTAAAGTCATCTCCATGGGTATAGAAGCAGCCAACCATGCGCCAATCGAGAAGCCTTATAACGTAGGCGTAATCCAGACATGATCTTCTTGATGCTCAAATAAAGTTTCAGATTTGACATCTGAAACTTACGGTTTAGAGTACAATAATGAATATTTTATTACCTGATTAAGTTTAAGTATTTCTGTGACAAAGAAGGAGATAAAGGCGCTGATCTCGCTGTTGGATGATATAGATTATGAGGTCGCGTCGCATGTAGAGCAGAAGATTGTGTCGTTGGGCGAAAGCATTATTCCCTTTCTGGAAGAGGAATGGGAGGAAACCCTGAACTCGGACCTGCAGAAGAGAATTGAGGATCTGATCCATAATTTGCAATTCGATGGCCTTTTGCAGCGCCTCAAGGACTGGAAAGAGCATGGAGGACTGGACCTGGTCGAGGGCATGTGGCTGGTGAATACCTACCTGTATCCAGATGTGGAGCTGGCAACGCTGTTAAAAGCGCTGGACCAGCTGTACTTCGACGCCTGGACGAACATGAAGGAGAATATGCACCCTTATGACCAGGTGAAGTCGCTGAACAACTCACTGTTCCGCGAAAAGAAGTTCTCGGCCAATACCAAGAATTTCCATTCCCCATCCAACTCCATGATGCATCTGGCACTGGAAACGAGGCGAGGCAATCCGCTCACGCTTTGTGTCATCTACATGACCATTGCGCAGCGACTGGGGATGCCAGTATACGGTGTAAATCTGCCGAACCTCTTCATCCTGACTTACAAACTGGGTGATGTGCAGTTTTATATCAACGTGTACAACAAGGGCCTCATGCTTTCCAAAGCTGATATCGATAACTACATCGTGCAGCTCAACCTGAACCCAGTGGATATTTTTTACGAGCCTTGCTCCAACATCGAGATCGTAAAGCGGGCGTTGCGCAACCTGGCATTCTCGTTTGAGAAGACCAACGATCTGGAAAAGGCTACTGAAGTCACTAAACTGCTAACAGCTATTACAGACGATGACCCGACGATTTAGTGCTTAGCAATTGCTTGGTCCGGCACAGTGCCTTGGATACATACAGTCATAAAACAAAAGGGCCGATTCTTAACGGAATCGGCCCTTTTGTTTTGTTTACTTAGGCATATTGAGTAAGAGGTCTGTTATACCTGAGTTTATATGTGTAATGTCAGAATGAGCATTATAAACGGCAATCAGTCTGCTTAATAGCGCTTGATCATACAACCGGTCGCACGCTTGTCAGAGGTGCTCACGTTTTTGTTAGCCAGTACTTCGTCAATCACGGTTTTGAGGTAATTGTTACGCACGCCGCTCTCTACCTGCGGACTATCATCAATCGCGCCTTTGTACTTCAGCACAAAGTCACTGCCTGTGTTATGCAGCACGAATACCTCAGGCGTTTTAGTCGCGCCAAACTTTTGGCTGATGCGCTGGCCTTCGTCCGCCAGGTATGGGAAGCTGTAATTCTTGGCCGCCAGGTCCTGTCTGGTATCGCTGCCTTCGCCCGCGCCTACACCTGGGTTAATAAATATAAACTGCACACCACGGGCCGCATAAGTGCTCGAAAGCGTCACCAAACGATTTTCGTAGAGCTTAGCATACGGGCATTGGTTGTCCGTGAATACGACTACTACCGTTTTGCTATTCGCAAAATCACTGAGCGAAACAGCATTGCCCTGCCCGTCCTTGAGGGAGAAGTCAGCCACTTTGCTGCCCAGCTGGTAGCTGCCCTGCGCAAATACACTGGCCGTGACCAGGAACGCTACGACAAAAGAAGCCAGATATTTCATGTTTGTTTGTTTAGGTGAGTATAAGTTGGATCATCGATCTACACTATAAGTGAGTACGTGATTGTGAAGCACTTCGTGATGGATCTGGTACAATTTAGAAAAATTATCGGTAATTACGTGCCCCTGCAATAAGTTGTTTTCAGGGCCATGAGACGGCTCCACCAAGAGGTTCTCCTTAAAAATAAGCTGTTTTTGACTGTACATCTTGTACAAAGTTTCTTTAGCGCTCCAGTACAAACAAGTCTGCTGCTCATCAGCAGCGGTAAAAACCTTTTCCTGCTCAGTCAGAAACTTGTCGGCCACCCGCAGCGCCTTTGCACTTACCTGTTCAATATCTATGCCAACATCATATTTTTCGGATAGAATGACGGCCGCCAGACGGGGGGAGTGTGTGATGGAAAGCTGGAACGGAGCTCCTGCGAACACCGGTTTGCCCGTAGCGTCGCGCAGCAAAGGCAGCGGCTCGCTGGTGAACTGCTGCAGCAACTGGTAAGCCAACGCACGACTCGCCAGCCATTCGCGCTGCCGCCTCGGGTGTGCCTGACTCAGGTTCTCGTCAGGTATAAGGTGGGCCGGCAACAGAGGGCGCAGAGCCTCCGGGGCTTCGTCGAGAAGCCACACACCCAGTAAGGTATGGGCGTCAAGTTCGCGGGTCTGGAGCAGCGGCATAGCGGTAATTTTTGGTCAGCAACGAAAGGGTTCGCTGCAATTGTTGTAAATTTAGCTAAAATTAAGCGTAACAGATAGAAGAGATGGCCAGCAAGATACAAGTACAGAAAGTCGCCACCCTGACAGGTCACCGCGATTGTGTGTATACCCTGGAGGGCGGTGCTGCGCCTGCCACCGTTTATTCGGCGGGCAGCGACGGTATGGTGGCTGCCTGGGACCTGAACAAACCCGAAAACGGTGAACTGATAGCAAAGGTCACTACCTCGGTATATGCCCTGCGGTTTGTACCGGAGCGAGACCTCCTCCTGATCGGGCAGAACCTCGAAGGTCTGCAGGTGATCGATCTGAAAAGCAAAGCCATCCATAAATCGGTGGCTCTGCCCAAGGTGCCTATTTTCGACATCGCTTACGTGCCCGAAACAGGACAGATATACGTAGCGCTGGGCAACGGAGGTATAGCCGTGATCGGGGCTGATGACTTTGAACTACGCAGTATGGTGCGCAAATCAGATCAGAGCGTACGCTGCCTTGCTTACAACAAAACCACTAACGAACTGGCGGCTGGGTATAGCGACAACATGGTACGAATATTCGACGCAGGCAGCACGGAGCTGAAATACGAGTTGCCTTCGCATACCAACTCCGTGTTTACAGTCGTTTACTCTCCAGATGACTCGCTGTTACTCACAGCGGGGCGCGATGCGCACCTGCGGGTATGGCAGGTACAGGAAAAATACAAGGAGCGCGGTTATGTGATCGCCCACATGTATACCGTCAATCACATAACCTACAGCCCGGACGGGCGCTATTTCGCTACCTGCAGCATGGATAAGTCCATAAAAGTATGGGACGCGCAGACCTTTAAACTACTCAAGGTTATTGACAAAGTCCGAAACGCGAGCCATGGTACCTCTGTCAACAAATTATTTTGGTCGGCTCATCAGAATCAGTTAGTTTCGTGTAGTGATGACCGCACCATTTCGGTGTGGGATATAAAATTCAGTTTGGATCATGAAGATTACACCCTTAGAAATCAGACAAAAAACATTTGAGAAGGCATTTAGAGGGCTTGACAAGGACGAAGTAAATGCTTTTTTGCTGACCTTATCGCAGCAGTGGGAAAAGTTGCTCGATGAGAACAAAGACCTTCGCAACAAGCTGGAGGCGGCTCACCGCGAGACGCAGAAGCTGCGCGAGGTGGAATCTTCTTTATACAAAACACTGAAAACGGCTGAAGACACCGGCAATTCTATTCTGGAGCAGGCGAACAAGTCGTCGGAGCTTAAGATCCGGGAGGCACAGCTGCAAGCTGATCAGCTTTTGAACACTGCCCGCAACCAGGCCCGCATGGTGTTGGAGGACAGCAAGAAACAAGCTGAGCAAATGGTGAGCGAGATGCAGCAGGAAGTGAAAGCCCTGGAGCAGGATTATCAGCGCATGGAGTCTTACCTGGAGAGCATGGTGCGTGATCTGCGCAATCTGGCCAATGAGGCGCTTGAGAAAGCCGAGAAAACAAAGTCAAAACCTAAAGCCAGTACAGCCAGTATTCTTTCAAGAGCGGCCGAACTTCGGGTAGAACAGCCCGAGCTGCTGCGTAACCTGAAAGATATGGAAACAACGACAAACAGACCTATACAATTGCCTGAGGCTACGGCTACAGCAGTTCACAATACACCTGCCATTGCTAGCAGCAACGGCTATGAGCCCCTTGGCGATCCGGCCCCTGACGTAACGCAGCCGCACCCGGAAATACCAAACCCGGTTACTCCTGTGCCAGACGTGCCAGCGCCGGAGATCGAGCAGCCTAAGCCGGACTACCCGGGCACTATACCTGGTCCGGAAATTGAGCAGCCTATACCTGAAATACAGCCTGTGAAACCTGATCAACCAGAGATTCAGCCGCCAATGACAGAGCCTTCGCGCAATAGCCTGGCTGACTGGGCACAGAGTCGCCAGCAGAAGCCCGCAGGTTCTTTCTTTGACGAGATAGGTTAGTTCCAGGCAGATGGGACAGATTGCATTGGAAGGGATGGAGTTCTTCGCCTTCCACGGTTTTTACGACGAGGAGCAGAAGATCGGCAACAAGTACGGTATTGATCTGTTCATTGAAACCGATCTCAGACGCGCCGCCGAAAGCGACGACCTGGGAGAGACAGTGAATTACGAAGTGCTGTACGCACTGGCGCTGGAAGAAATGAAAGTCCCGGCCCGCCTGCTGGAGCACCTAGGGCACCGGATCATCGACAAGATCTACGAGCGGTTTCCGTTCGTGCAGTCCGTCAAAATAAATGTATACAAGTTTAATCCTCCGCTGGGGGGTATCTGCAAGTGGGCCAAAGTTACTTTAGAAGAGGCCCGATAAATTTACTTATTGATGAAAAGCAGCCGGTACAGCAATGTGTCGGCTGTTTTTTTCTACACCAGTTTCAAAAGCTCCGACGCCGCTGCAAAAGCCGACTTTTTGCCTGCCTTTACCTGATCGGCTATACCTGGCAGTTGGTCCTTCACCTGCTGATGCGCATAGAAGTTATCCTCCAGTCCTTGTCGTATGGCTTCATACATCCACTGCAGGTTCTGGTCGTGGCGCTTCTTCTCAAAAAAGCCGTTGTGCTGGGTCAGCTCCAGATACTCGGTTATGGTTTGCCAGATGGTATCGAGGCCGGTTTGTTCCATTGCCGAACACACAGACACTTTAGGCAACCAGCCAGAGGCAGCCATAGGGTATAGATGCAGCGCGTTCTGGTACTCGGCACGGGCAGCTTTGGCTTTCATGGCATTCTCGCCGTCGGCTTTGGTGATGGCAATGGCATCGGCCATTTCCATGATGCCCCGCTTTATACCTTGCAATTCGTCGCCGGCACCCGCAAGCATGAGTAGCAAAAAGAAATCAACCATGGCATGCACCGCCGTCTCAGACTGGCCTACTCCCACCGTCTCCACAATGATAGCGTCAAAACCGGCCGCTTCGCAAAGGATGATCGATTCGCGGGTGCTGCGGGTCACGCCGCCGAGCGACTTGCCAGCTGGGGAAGGGCGGATAAAAGCCTGGGGATTTACAGAGAGCGACTCCATGCGTGTCTTGTCACCGAGTATGCTGCCACCTGTGCGCTGTGAGGTCGGATCAATGGCAAGCACGGCCAGTTTTTTGCCCTGCTCCTGGATCAGGTGATTGCCAAAGGCTTCAATAAATGTGCTTTTGCCTACGCCCGGCACACCGGTTATACCTATGCGCACAGACTTGCCGGCATGCGGCAGAACCTGGTTGATGACATCCTGCGCCAGTTCCAGGTCAGAGGCTAGCCGGCTCTCCACCAGCGTGATGGCGCGACTCAGCATGACACGATCACCGGCCAGGATGCCCTCTACATACTTTTCAGCATTGAAACGTTTTGCCAAGGCGGTATAGCGTTAGGTATAGAATCGATTGTATTACAAATTTAGAATTTATGCGTTACCGAGCCAGCTATTTGTAGGAAACAAAAAAAGCCGGACATACTGCCCGGCTCCGTGAATCAATATTTTATAACTTATCTCACATTAGCAGACCTACCAGCACCCGACCGTATACCTTGCGGGAAGTTTGGCAGACCGAGGTCGCTTTTGCGCCCGCCGAGGTGTAGCCCCATGTCTACATAGCCGCTCTCTTTGCCTAATGCGTTTGGCTTATTAATCACGCCAAGATGAATATTGTCCTGACGGGCCACATACATCCTGCCATCCGGCCCAAGTTGGAGTGCACCGATACGCGGACTACCGGAAGTGCCAACCACTACAGCTGATTTGGCAATGGCGGCTTCGTCACCTGCCTGTAAGTCGAATTGGATGATCTGTGCTTTTCCACCTCCTTTGCCGTTAGCGGTGCCGTACAACTTCGTGCCATCCGGAGAGAAACACACGCCATAGGCTTCTTCGTAGCCTTTTAACAGGATAGGGTCAGATACCTCGCCGGTGCTGCGGTCAAAACGGAGCACTTCGAAATTGCTGTCGCTGTCCCACAAGGCAGCGGCCAGGCGTGTGCCATCAGGCGAAGGGACCAGGTAGCCAATCGCTTTTCGGTGAGCACCGCCATGTACCGTGCCCACATTACTCATAACGGGCTCCATGTTCACACCATCAGCTGTCACCAGATAGGCCATGTAGGCATTGCTGTTCCAGCGGTGAGCGATCACCCACCAGTCGCGGTTGTTGCTGTGGCGTATGGCGGTGAGTTTCTCAGTAGCCGGTGCGATCATGAACACGTTGCGGGCGGTTATCGCACCGTTGCCCTCGTCTTTGTTCATGTTCACGATGCTGTAGCGCAAACCATTGGACTGCGCCTGTATATCGGTCGTAAAAATATAGAAGACGCTGTCAGAGGAAGGCTTGGGTATGATCAGGGCAGATTGGGTGGAAGACTTCATGCCCATCAGGCCGTTGCCGTTTGGCATCACGCGGTGGTGCTTGTTCCAGACGGTAATGCCGTTGGTATAGAACAGCAGGTTGCCGTCTTTGTCAGAGATGGAGGCGCTGCCTTCTTCGGTGTGCAGCCTGCTGGAGGCAACTGCCGTTACGCTGTCGCCTCTAAAAACCAATCCGGCTCCTTTGCCGAAGTACCAGTTGGCTGTTTCACCCTGCGCAAAAGCTGTAAAAGTGCTCAGTAGCAGAGTGGTAGCTACAAGGATATGTTTAAATTGGATCATAAGCGATTTTATAGATATAACGCTCCTGTTGCAAACTGAGTGCCAGTTTCCGGATCAATTTGCAAATCAGGTATAGCAGGTGCCAGCCATACCTCATTTGCAAAACACTACACTTATCCTATAATTGCGCTGTAGACTAGGTATAGCCTATCGGCTTTGCAACAAGGCAGGCTGTCGTTCAGCGATTGGGCGTAGTTCAGGGTATAGCGATATCAGCTTGAGAAACACACCGTTGGTCCAACCAAAGCCGTCCTGGTTAGGATACTCCCCGCCACCTGCTTCGAGCTCAAGGTTTTCTACGTTATACTTCTCCACCATTTTGCCTGTACTCTCGTGTACTTCAGTGCCGAGGGTAATCCAACGGGTTGCAATGGTGCGGGCCAGT
>NZ_AKIS01000108.1:0-31094 GCF_000277005.1 Pontibacter sp. BAB1700
GCGCTCGCTGCACGGTCTGCAGTCTGCGTCCGTGAACAGCATGTGTTCGTATCTGGCGGCGCGTATACCCAGCGCCAGGGCATATTTCTTCGGATTGAGGTACTCGGGTGTTTTCTTGATCGTGACCACTCTGAAGTTCGGGAATTGACGCTCGAGCTCATACACGTAAAATTCGGTATCGTCATCCGAACGATCATTTACCAGGATGATCTCAAACTCGGGGTACTGCTGGTCAAGCAGCATGGGCAGGAGCTCAAACAGATTGTCCTGCTCATTGTGAGCCGCCACGATCACCGAAACGGGCCGCAGGGTGTCCGGCTCCGGGTCGCTGTACCTGCTTAGGGGCAGGAAGTAGAACAAAGCATAGTATAGCTGCACCAGCACGCAAAAAGCCAGCACTGCCAGGAGTATAAGTGTAATCAAATCGTATGAATTGTTGATTGTTGGATTGTTAAATTGTGGTGCGTACCATACCTCAGACTCCGCATAACGCCACACCACCTTTAACAATCAAAAATAGGCATAATTAAGCCATTTAGGAACATCTGTGCGATTTAATAATTGTTTATGTTTGTGGCCCTGCGCTTCGTATCTTTGCAGATTATTTCGATAACCATTTAGCAAAAACCAGCAGCTCTTTGGCTGCTGCAACAGTTGGCTTGCTTCTTGTAGCATAGAGCGCTGACAATCACAGACCATGCAGTTTTCATTAGTAGCAAAAGATATACAGTCAAAGGCCCGTGCCGGGGTGGTGCAGACAGCGCACGGCGCCATCGAAACCCCGATCTTCATGCCCGTAGGTACGGCAGGCACCGTGAAAGCGGTTCACCAGCGCGAACTGAAAGAGGATATCAAGGCAGAGATCATTCTGGGCAATACATACCACCTCTACCTGCGTCCGGGCCTCAACATACTCGAGCAGGCTGGCGGCTTGCACAAGTTCAACGGCTGGGACCGCCCTATACTTACCGACAGCGGCGGCTATCAGGTATTCTCGCTGGCCGGCACCCGCAAGATCAAGGAAGAGGGCGTGAAGTTTAAGTCGCACATCGACGGCTCGGCCCTGGATTTCACTCCCGAGAACGTGATGGATACGCAACGCACCATCGGTGCCGACATCATCATGGCTTTTGACGAGTGCACGCCCTACCCTTGCGACTATACCTACGCCAAAAACTCAATGGAGCGCACGCACCGCTGGCTGCAGCGCTGCGTCGACCGTTTCGACAGTACGGAACCGAAATATGGTTATGACCAAACACTCTTCCCGATCGTGCAGGGCAGCACTTACAAGGACCTGCGGGTGCAGTCAGCTGAGACCATTGCCAGCTTTGGACGCGAAGGCAACGCCATTGGCGGCCTCTCAGTAGGCGAACCTGCTGAGATGATGTACGAGATGACCGAGATCGTGTGCGATATACTGCCAGCCGACAAGCCGCGCTACCTGATGGGTGTGGGCACGCCGGCTAATATCCTCGAAAACATTGCCTTGGGTGTAGATATGTTCGATTGCGTGCTGCCGACCCGCAACGCACGAAACGGCATGCTGTTCACGACACAGGGCATTATCAACATACGTAACCAGAAGTGGGCCACCGACCACAGCCCGATTGATGCGGAACTAGGCGGCTATGTAAGCACGTTCTACAGCAAGGCCTATCTTCGCCACCTGGTACACAGCGGCGAATACCTGGCCGGTCAGATCGCCAGTGTGCATAACCTGACGTTCTACCTCTGGCTGGTCAAGCAGGCCCGTCAGCACATCATCGCAGGCACTTTCCGCGACTGGAAAGATGTGATGGTGAAGAAACTAATGACAAGATTGTAACTGAAGCGCAGCATTGAAGCTAATTGACAAATACATCCTGAAGAAGTTCCTGACCACGTATGTGTTCACGGTGCTGATCATGGTCGCGGTGATTCTGGTGATTGACTTCACAGAGAAGAACGACGACTTCATCAAGCACAATGTGCCCATTTCAGAGATTATCTTCGACTACTACATTCACCTGATCCCATTCTATGCGAACATGCTGAGCCCGATTACGGTGTTCATCGCGACGGTGTTTGTAACCTCCAAGATGGCATCGCATACCGAGATTGTGGCCATTCTGAGCGGCGGTGTGAGCTTCAAGCGCTTCCTGGTGCCTTATCTGATCGGTGCGACAATTATCGGCGCTTTGATTTTTGGACTGATTGGTTGGGTAATTCCGAATTCTAACAAAGAGAGTGTGGCCTTTCAGGTGAAATATGTGAAGAGCCCCTTTACCTACGACAAACGCAACATTCACGTGAAGATAGCCCCTGATACTTATGTGTACATGGAAAGTTACAACGTCACGGCACATGTTGGGTATAACTTTGCCATTGAGGAAATAAAAGGTACCAACCTTAGCAAAAAACTAACGGCCAGCAGCGTGCAGTGGAACCCTGAGCGGCAAAAGTGGAGTGTAGACCGCTATACCCTGCGCACCTTTGACGGAGAGAACGAGAGCATCTACCACGGCGGGGCGCTGGACACGACACTCAACATGCGGCCCAAAGACTTTGAGAGCACCTACAAGTTGGAGCAGACCATGACCCTGCCGGAGCTCAACAGCTTTATACAAGAAAAGATCAACCGTGGCGCTGACGATATTGAAACCTACCTGATCGAGAAATACGAACGCTACAGCTATCCTTTTGCGATCATTATCCTGACTGTGATCGGGGTGATCGTGAGTGCCCGCAAGGCACGCGGTGGCGTCGGTATGCAGATCGCACTGGGCTTCTTCCTGGCCTTTGTATTCATTATTTTTGTGATCACGAGTCGCAGCCTGGCCCAGGTCGGTGACCTCGACCCAATGTATGCGGCCTGGGTGCCGAGTATCATATTCACAGGTATAGGGTTTCTTCTTTATCGTTATATTCCACGTTAATGCCGCGTCTCAAGGATTTTATCGAGCTCCATTTCATTGTATTGTTATGGGGCTTCACAGCCATACTTGGTAAACTGATCACCATTCCGGCAGTGGAATTGGTGTTCCTCCGCACACTGATTGCAGCACTGGCACTGGGCGCTATCATTTACCGTCGTAAGACGCAGTTCTGGCTGGGGCGCAATAACCTATTTATTATCATGGGAGTCGGGCTGATGATCTCCGCGCATTGGATCCTGTTTTTTGCCTCTGCACGTATCTCCTCCGTTTCACTTTGCCTGGTAGGTATGGCCACCTGTAGCCTTTGGACTGCCCTGCTGGAACCTGCCTTCACTAGCAAAAAACTCCAAAGTGACATGAAATCCTGCTGGGACTCATCACCCTGATGGGGCTTTACATCATCTTCCAGGCCGAAACAGAATTTGACAACATGCTGGGGATAGGTATGGCAGTGGGTTCTGCACTACTGGGCGCTATTTTTACCATCATCAATGCCCGTTTGGCCAAGAAGCATCCTTCCACTACCATCACGGCTTACGAAATGGCAGGCGCTTGCATTGGCACAGCACTGTTCTTTCCATTCTATGCCGATCTGTTCACAGAGACAGGTACGCTAAACTTTGCTATGAACAGCATGGACTGGGTATACCTCCTGCTGCTGGCAGTGGTGTGTACGGTGTATGCCTACACCGCATCAGTTAGGCTGATGCAGAAGATTTCGGCCTACACCGTAAACCTTACTGTGAACATGGAGCCGATTTACGGCATCCTGCTGGCGTGGATCATTTTCAACGAGAATGAACAGGTGACCTCCAACTTTTACATTGGAGCTACCATCATCCTGCTCAGTGTCTTCATCCACCCTGTGCTGGACACGTATACCGAGCGCCGCAAAAAGTTAAAGCAGGCCTTTCCAGAGAAGGTAGTGGCCGGGAAAGACTAGGTTGGCTGGCTCCTTCTTGAAAAGACCATAAATCGTCGATCCTGAGCCAGTCATGGAAGCATAGTCTGCGCCTGCGTTGTACAGTTGTTGCTTTATACCTGCCAACTCCGGATAGCTTGGGAAAAGCGCTTCTTCAAAATCATTTTTGAGTACTTCTTTCCATACCCCCACATCCTGCTTCAGGAACATCTCTATGCCGCAGCTCGGCTTTTTCGGGACGATGTTGCCGTAAGCCTCGGCAGTAGTAATGTGTATACCAGGGTATACCAACACACAGGTATAGCCATCCAGGTTTACGGATGTCGGCTTAAACACATCCCCTTTCTCTACTGCCACTACGGGCTCGTTCCGGATAAAGAAGGCACAGTCGCTCCCAAGTTGGCGAGCGTAATCTTCCAGCTTTGCAGGAGTCAGGTTAAGTTCGAAAAGGGAATTGAGCTGCTTCAGGGTAAAGGCCGCATCGGAGGAGCCGCCTCCAAGGCCCGCCCCCATCGGAATGACCTTGTGCAGGTGCATGTGCACCGGTGGTAACTGAAAGTCCTGCTGCAGCAGTTTATAGGCCTTCAGACACAGGTTGTTGTCGGGGTTGCCAGGCACAGGCAGTCCGCTCATGGTGAAGGTCAGTTCGTCTGCCTGCACAATCTCCAGCGCATCGCACCATCCCACGGGGTAGAAGCACGACTCCAGGTTATGAAATCCGTCAGGGCGCTTCTCCGTGACCAGCAAGCCCAGGTTTATTTTAGCATTCGGAAAATCCAGCATAGATATGGTCTTGATCATGTAAGGAGCTTGTCTCAGGATATACTTGTGCTTTTAGGCTCAGGTATACTTCCTTCCAGACTTTCTGACTCTTAAGCTCCCAAACTCATTTCATTTTCTCCAGCGCCTGCGCCAGGTCAGCCAGCAATTCTACGGTTTCCTCTATACCTACCGACAGGCGAATAACCCCAAGCGTGATGCCCAGTTTCTGCTGTTGCTCTGGGTTGAGGCTGCGGTGTGAGGTACGGAGCGGGTGGGATATGGAGCTGCTCACACCTGCTAGCGATGGGGCAAACGGAATATGCTGCAGCGCCTTCATGAAACTGTTAACTGTTTCCAGATCATCTTCGAGGCGGAAAGAAAGCATTCCTCCGAACATGCCGCACCCCTGCGCCTTGGACAGTTTGTGTTGCGGGTGCTGCGGTAGCCCCGGATACCATACCTGTTTCACCTTGGGGTGGCGGCTCAAAAACTCGGCTACTGCCAGTGCATTGAAGCAGTGCTGTTTCATGCGCACCTGCAGCGTTTTAAGACCACGTGCAGCCAGCCAGCTCTCAAAAGGGCTTAGGTTAAGGCCGTACACCCGCATGATCTGTTTACTGCGCTCCATGTCTTCTGCTTTGGCTGCTACCACAGCGCCCGCTGTCACGTCGCTGTGTCCTGACAGGTATTTGGTCACGCTATGAATCACCATGTCAGCACCGAGGTGCAGGGGCTTGGTGATGACCGGAGTGGCGAAAGTATTGTCGATTAGCAGCTTGATACCGGTGCGTTTGGTTTCGGCTGAGAGGCGCTGCAGGTCTACCACCTGTAGAAGCGGATTGCTCATAGTCTCAGCTAACAACAGCTTTGTATTTTCCTTTACATGCCCATCCAGGTATAGAGCTCCTGGCTCGGCACATAACTTACTGCTATCCCCATGCGGGTCAGTTCCTGCGACAGCAGGGCCGCTGAACCGCCGTAGATCTCCTCTGCGCACAGCAGGTGGTCGCCTGACTGACAATACGTAAGTACTGCCGTAAGTATAGCTGACATACCTGAGGATGTAGCTACTGCGCCCTCCCCTTCTTCCAGTTTGTTCACCTCCTCGGCCAGTTCATCAGAGTTGGGGTTCCCGTACCGGGAGTACATATACTTTTGGTCCGGCTGCTCAAAGTATAGCTCCAGGTCGTTCAAGTCTTCAAACGTGAAGACCGAAGTCTGGTAGATGGGCGTGGTTTTGGGGTGAATCTGTGCCATGGTCAGGTATAGCGTATTTCTTCGTTAAAGATAGGCAGGTTTTGGAAATAGACCGGCAAACCTGTTTATTTTTGAGGTGAGACAACGTGTTTACTTTCACCCAAGGCTGTCGGTCCCGTATAGCCAATAAGTTTCGAGAACAAAAATGACACACCCTGTACCTGACGATAACAGACATTACCGCAGCCTGATCATCCGCCATTTACAGGAGGAGGCGCCCGGCGTGAAGACCTTTGTGCTGGAGCCTGAGGATGGCAAGCCTCTTCCTTACAAAGCCGGCCAATACCTCACCCTGGTGCACCACAGCACGCACGGTGAAGTCCGTCGCTCCTACTCCATCACCTCCTCCCCTGCGCTGCAGGAGCCGCTTACCATCGGCGTCAAGCGCATTGAGAACGGCCTGTTCTCGCGTATGCTCATCGACAATGCCCGTGTCGGCGATAAGTTGATCACAACTGGGGCAGCTGGTCTGTTTACCTTGCCCGAAGAGAGCACAGAGTATAAGCAGCTTTTCTTCCTGGCAGCCGGCAGCGGCATCACACCCATTTATTCACTGCTCAAGACGCTGCTGCACGCCCGCCCGGATCTCTCGGCTGTGCTGTTTTACAGCAATAGCTTCCCGGAGAAAGCCATGTTCCTGAAGCCTCTCCAGCAGTTGACTACTGACTTCCCGGACAGGTTTCATACGGAGTTTCTGTTCAGCAATTCCCCAGACCTGAGCCGGGCACGATTGCACAAAGACCTGCTTCAGCGTTTTATAAGCTCACTTTCCAGGGTGCCGCATGGTGAGCTGCTTTTCTACATCTGTGGACCCGACAACTACATGCGCCTGATGTCTTTTGCGCTGCGTCAGTTCGGCATACCGGAGAGCAACATCCGCAAAGAGATTTTCAACACTGACATCCGAAAACCTGCCAAACTGATGCCACCTGACACGGCTGCCCATAATGTCACCCTGCATATCGGCGGCGGCACGCACCAGATCATTTCGCGCTATCCTAACAACATCCTCCAGAGTGCCCGTCAGGCTGGCATTCCCATGCCCTACAGCTGCGAAACCGGAAAGTGCGGTAGTTGCCTGGCCAGGGTGCTGAAGGGCAAGGTATGGATGTCGTACAACGAGGTACTCACGGAGCGGGACATCGAAAAAGGAATGACACTCACTTGTGTAGCCTTTCCGGTAGGCGGAGATGTAGAGCTGGAAATCATGTAGCTAAACTTTCCTGAATTCTACAATATCTTCTAAAAAGTGTAGTTTGTTTCATAAATCGAATTAAGATTTAACTATATTTAGACAGGCTTAGTCTGCTTGCCTTATACTGCTTTCGATTCAGAACCTGAAACATCATTAGGTAAAAAAACCTGGCAAATAGGCATCACAGGCTGGTTTATTCTCAAAACAGCATCAAACAACTGCACAAATAATGAAAACAATCACCGCTATTGCCGGCCTGGTGCTCTTATCCTTGTCAGCACAGGCACAGGATTTAAACCGTCCACAGCTCCGCTTGAAACCACTCAATAACCAACTTGAGTTAGATTACCTGGGTAAAGACTCCTCCACGAGCAAGCTCAATTCACTTGAGAAGCCAGGCAGCAGGTATAGCCTGTTTCCAAAGTCTACTCCCCAAAGCGCTGCCACAGCAAAAGACAGTGCCCCACAGTTCACCATGCCTATTCTGGTGCCTGACTCCACTATTCAGTTTCATATACTGGCCCTGAAACCCGACTCCACGGTAGCCTTCCCGATGCCTGTCAGAAAACCATAACTACATTAGCCGACTTTGATGATCATGAAAAAATCTACACCGATACTTTTTGTCTTTGCGCTCCTTTGGCTGAGCTCAGTTCTTCCCCTCCGCGCACAGTCTATTTCTTCACAGGACATCGATCAGGTGGTGGAACGGGCCATGACCGCCTTTCGGGTGCCAGGTATAGCCGTGACTGTGGTAAAGGATGGCAAAGTAGTGCACATGAAGGGCTACGGCGTAAACTCGATCAGCACCGGCGAAAAAACAAACGAGCATACCTTGTTCGGTGTAGCATCCAACACCAAGGCCTTCACGGCGGCATCGCTGGGTTTGCTGGTCGAAGAAGGCAAGATCAAATGGGACGATAAAGTGGTGAAGTATATACCAGAGTTCCGACTTTACAACGACTACGTGACAGAGGAGTTTACCATCCGGGACCTCCTCACCCACCGCAGCGGACTGGGCCTTGGAGCTGGCGACCTGATGATGTTCCCCGACGGCAACGACTTCACCGTGAACGACCTGATCCGCAACATACAATACCTGAGACCGGTATCCGATTTCAGGTCAAAGTATGACTATGACAACCTGCTTTACATCATAGCCGGAGAGGTAGTGGCTCGCGTGACAGGCAACAGCTGGTCAGAGTTTACGGAGAAGCGCATATTGCAGCCACTAGGTATGGCCCGCAGTGCAGCCAGCTACGAAAGGCTCCGCGACCTGAGCAATACCATCGAAGCCCATGCTGTGGTGGAAGGTAAGTTAAAAACAATTGACCGCTACAACCTGCCCTTTGGTGCCGCTGCCGGGGGTATGTACACCAGCGTGCATGACCTGAGCAAGTGGCTGATCATGCTGATGAATGATGGCAGGTATGGTAACGACCTCAAGCAGCGACTGCTCACACAAAAGGTAATCCGGGAGCAGTGGACGCCGCAAACCATTATACCTTACCATGGCAAAAGCCCTTTTAACACCCACTTCCGCTCTTACGGCCTGGGCTGGTTCCTGAGCGATGTTAAAGGACACAAAGAGGTAAGCCACACAGGCGGTCTGCCAGGTATGGTGAGCCAGGTAACGATGCTGCCGGAGCTCAATGTGGGCATCATCGTACTCACCAACCAGCAAAACGGGCAGGCTTTCCGCTCCATCACCAACACGATCAAGCAGGCTTACCTGGGTATGGAAGCACATGATTGGGTAGCGGAGCTGAAGCAAGAAGAGGATGAGTACATGGCGGAAGCGACTGCATACACCGACAAGATCTGGGGAGATGTAAACAAGGTGCTGAAAGAGAAGAAATCAAAAGTAGCTTTTGACAGTTACATAGGCACTTTCGAAGACAAGTGGTTCGGCCATGTGGAAATCTACAAGCAAAAGAACAAGCTGTACTTCAAATCACTCCGATCGCCGAGGCTGCAGGGTGAAATGCTCTACTACAAAGACAACACTTTTGTCGTGAAATGGACAGACCGTAGCTTCGAGGCCGATGCCTTTGTGGTGTATGTGCCCGACCAGGAAGGCAAGCTCTCTGGCATTAATATGAAAGCCGTCTCTCCGCTCACCGACTTCAGCTATGACTTCCACGACCTGGACTTCAAAAGAGTACAGGTTGTGCCGCAAAGCTCAGCAGCTCCAGTAAAAAAATAGGGGCAGCTATACCTTATACCAGCTATCACCATGACCGGAAAAAGTGTTTACCTGACCATTGGAGCTGCCTTCCTGCTTTGCTCCCATACCTATGCACAAGAGCAGGCTATCACTGAAGCCCCAGAAAGCTTCCGGAAGAACGCTATACTTGCGACTGTTGGTACTGTTGGACTGATGGGTGCTTACAACCTGCACTACGAACGGATGCTACTGTCAAGCAAGAAGAGTTCGCTACAGGGTTTGTGGGCAAAAGCTGGAATTGGTGGCTGGGGTGTCTGGTCATCGGGAGGACCCTACCAGTCGCTGATGCTTGGTACCATGACAGGAAAGAAGAATAGCCATTTTGAGCTCAATTTCGGGCTAGCCCGCATGGTCGATGAAAGTGCCTATGACAATGCAAGAGACATAAACGAATACCTTGGCGAGCCGCAGCCACCAAAATCAAATTACATCCATATCAGGGCTATTGGCACAGCGGGTTACAGGTTCCAAAAGCCTGCCAGCCGCTTCCTGTTCCGGTGTGGCGCCGGCTATCCTGAAACCTTATACCTTGGAATAGGTACAGCTTTTTGATTAAGCGGGCAATATCTCTACTGTGCCCCGAAGAAACCAAAAGCCCCTTCTGCTCTTGTCGAACAGAAGGGGCTTCTTTATGTTTTAGCGGGTGCTGTACTATTCGCTTACTGACTCAGCCAGTACAATGATCTTGTTGTTCAGCACTTCTACCACACCACCATCCACGTTGTAGAACGTTTGTCCTTGCGCGGTAGTGATACGGATTCTGCCATTTTCGAGGGTGCTGATAAGGGGAGCGTGCGAGTCCAGCACTTCGAACGAGCCGTTGGTGCCCGGAAACTGCGCGGCCTCAACCTCACCGGCAAAAACCTTCTTATCTGGTGTGATTATCTCTAAATACATCTTTATTAGTTAAGAGTTTAGAGTTAAGAGTTAAAAGTCACTGCTGGAAAACCAACCCTTAACTTTCAACTCTTAACTTTTAACTAATTATAAATTACTTAGCTTCGGCCATCATCTTCTCACCTTTCGCTACGGCGTCTTCAATGGTACCTACCAGGTTGAAGGCTGCCTCAGGCAGGTGATCGTACTTACCGTCCATGATCTCGTTGAAGCCACGGATGGTGTCTTTGATGTCTACAAGTACACCGGCAAGGCCAGTGAACTGCTCGGCTACATGGAAAGGCTGAGACAAGAAACGCTGCACACGGCGCGCTCTGTGTACCACCTGCTTATCTTCTTCAGAAAGTTCGTCCATACCAAGGATGGCGATGATGTCCTGAAGTTCTTTGTAACGCTGCAGAATCTCTTTCACGCGCTGTGCTGTACCGTAGTGGTCTTCACCCAGTACGTCGGCAGAAAGGATACGTGAAGTAGAGTCCAGTGGATCCACCGCAGGGTAGATACCAAGCTCGGCGATCTTACGGGAAAGTACTGTAGTAGCGTCCAAGTGAGCGAACGTTGTCGCTGGAGCCGGGTCAGTCAAGTCATCCGCAGGTACGTAAACGGCCTGTACAGATGTAATGGAACCACGCTTAGTTGACGTGATACGCTCCTGCATGGCACCCATCTCCGTTGCCAGCGTTGGCTGGTAACCTACCGCTGATGGCATACGACCAAGAAGGGCCGACACCTCAGAGCCCGCCTGCGTGAAGCGGAAGATGTTGTCGATGAAGAAAAGGATATCGCGACCAGCACCAGTGCCATCACCATCACGGAAGTTTTCAGCGATTGTAAGACCTGACAGGGCCACACGTGCACGCGCCCCAGGAGGCTCGTTCATCTGACCGAACACCAGCGTCGCCTGCGATTTCTCCAGTTCCGCCATGTCCACTTTAGACAGGTCCCATCCGCCAGCTTCCATTGAGTGCTTAAACTCTGCACCGTAACGGATAATGTCTGACTCCAGGAATTCACGAAGCAAGTCATTTCCTTCGCGGGTACGCTCACCTACACCGGCAAACACAGACAGACCTGAGTAGGCCTTGGCAATGTTGTTTACCAGCTCCATGATCAATACCGTTTTACCTACACCGGCACCACCAAACAGACCAATTTTACCACCTTTTACATAAGGGGCCAGCAGGTCAATTACTTTGATACCAGTATAAAGGATTTCAGAAGACGTTGCCAGTTCTTCGAAACGCGGCGCAGCGCGGTGAATTGGCAGACGGGTAGTAGTAGCAGGCTGAGGAATACCATCGATCGCCTCGCCAATTACGTTGAACAGACGACCATTGATAGCATCGCCAGTAGCATCGTGATTGGGCCACCCAGGTCAGTTACCTGTGCACCACGGGTAAGGCCTTCGCTGGAGTCCATCGCAATGGTACGTACACGATCTTCGCCAAGGTGCTGCTGCACCTCTAGCACGATACGTTGGCCGTTTTCTTTAATTACCTCAAGCGCATCGAGGATGTTTGGTAATTTTGCGTTTTCACCCGCAAAGCTAACGTCCACAACCGGACCGATAACCTGGGTAATTCTGCCAATATTCGCCATTTGACTTTTTATATTGATTAACTGTATAACGGAGTTATTTCAAGGCGCAAAACTAATGTATAAAAGGGACAATTCCACACAACACCCCAAAAAGTTTTAACTTACTCAAAATCAAATGGTAGCAGCCTGGGTACAAAACATAGCTGACCGCGTGTCAGTGAACTACCGCCTCCTCGCAATATTTTATACCAGGCCTTTAAACTTCCTGGCTAAGCCTTAGTCTATACCTACCGAGCGGCTTATACCTGTTCACCTGATCTATTCAACCAAACCAACCTTTTCATGAAGAAAATTTACCTTCTCGCTATGCTGCTGATAGCGGGCATCAGTGTACAGGCACAGCCGTCTGGTACGCCGACTAAGGGGAATTACCAGCTTGCTTCCCGCTTCTCACCCAAAAAGCTGGAGAAACTTATTTTCACCACTAACCTCGACCCGCACTGGCTCAAGAACTCCGACCGCTTCTGGTATGAGTACGAAACCAGCAATGGCAAGAACTGGTACATCGTAGATCCTGCCGCCAAGTCTAAAAAACTGCTTTTCGACAATGCTAAAGTAGCCTCTGCCGTGACCATGATCGTGCAGGACCCTTTTGATGCGCAGCACCTGCCTATTAAAAACCTGAAGTTCACTGAAGATGAAAAGAGTGTACAGTTTGAGATCAAGAGTTCGATCGACCAGGTGAAGAAAGACCGCCTCGACAAAAAAGCCGCTGACTCGCTGGAGAAAAAGACTTTTTACTTCCGCTATAACCTGGCTACCGGGCAGGTGGTGGAGCTGAAAGACTTTGAAAAGCCGAAGTCTAAGCCACGTTGGGCCTCTATCTCCCCTGACCAGCAAGTAGTGGTTTACGCCAAAGAGCACAACCTCTACTGGATGGATAAAGCGAACTATGAAAAGGCGCTGAAGAACGAGAAAGACTCCACCATTGTAGAGCACCAGCTCACCAAAGACGGCGTGGAGTACTATACCTATGGCGACTCTCGTGGCGAAACGAACGTGGAGCGCGAGAAGAACAAGAAGAACCGCAAGCCAGCCTTCATCCTGTGGTCACCGGACTCGAAGCAGTTTGCCATGGTTCGCACAGACGAGCGCAAGGTGAAAGACCTGTGGGTACTGCACCACACCGCTAATGGTCGCCCTGCACTGGAAACCTACAAGTACCAGATGCCAGGCGAGAAAGAAGCACCTAAAAGAGAGCTGCTGATCTTCGACTTTGCCAACAAAACGCAGAAACGCATCAACACGGCAGCCTTCAAAGACCAGGAATTGTCGCTGTGGCCTGCTCCTGCCCTGCAGAAGCAGCGTGACGATGAGCACCGCCCCAACCTGTGGCACGGCACCAAAGACAAGCTATACTTTACTAGAACCAGCCGCGACCTGAAAAAGATCGACGTATGTGAGCTGGACATCGCTTCAGGCAAAGTAACGCCTGTTATCGAAGAGCGCTTCAATACTTACATCGACATGAACCGCATCGGCTTGGTAAAGGGTGGCAACGAGATCATCCATTGGTCTGAGCGTGATGGCTGGGGACACTTCTATCTTTATGATGGCAAAGGCAACCTGAAAAACCGCATCACGAGCGGTTCTTTCCATGCAGAGGACCTGGTAGGTATAGACGAGAAAAACCGCGTGCTTTACTTCACAGCCAATGGTCGTGAAAACGGCGAAGACCCTTATCTGATGCACCTCTACCGCATCAATTTCGATGGCAGCGGCATGACACTTCTCAACAAAGGCAACTTTGACAACAGCATCAGTCTGAACGACAACAACACCTATTTTGTGAACACGGCTTCGCGCGTGAATACCGTACCTGTATCAGCGCTGTACGACACGAAAGGCCGCAAGGTGATGGATCTGGAGAAAGCCGACCTGAGCCGCCTGATGACAACTGGCTACAAATTCCCGGAGCCGTTCATGGTGAAGGCAGATGATGGCATTACCGACATTTATGGTGTGATGTACAAGCCATTTGACTTTGACTCAACCAAGACCTACCCGATTATCGCTTACGTATACCCAGGCCCGCAGACAGAGGCCGTGAACAAGTCATTCGGCCGCAGCATGGACCGCATCGACCGCCTGGCGCAGCTGGGCTTTGTGGTAGTCACTGTAGGTAACCGCGGTGGTCATCCGGCCCGCTCTAAGTGGTACCACACCTTCGGCTACGGCAACCTGCGTGACTACGGTCTGGCTGACAAGAAAGCCGCTATTGAGCAGTTGGGCGACCGCCACCGTTTCATCGACATCGACCGTGTAGGTATAACTGGTCACTCCGGTGGTGGCTTTATGTCTACGGCGGCTATGCTGGTATACCCTGACTTCTTTAAAGTAGCGGTATCGGGAGCAGGTAACCACGAAAACAACATCTACAACCGCTGGTGGAGTGAAAAGCACCACGGCGTGAAAGAGGTGGTTTCGCCTAAAGGTGACACGACCTTCGTGTATGCCATCGAGAAAAACCCGGACCTGGCTCAAAACCTGAAGGGACACCTGATGCTGGCAACTGGCGACGTGGACAACAATGTGCACCCTGCAGGCACCATCCGTATGGCCAATGCGCTGATCAAAGCCAACAAGCGCTTCGATTTTGTGCTGCTGCCGGGCCAACGCCACGGCTTCGGCGACATGACCGAGTATTTCTTCTGGATGATGGGAGACTACTTCACCAAGCACCTGTTAGGCGACTTCTCGCAGCCAGTAGATATCAAGGAGATTAACCGTGAGATTGAAAACGTGGGCAACAAGCGACGAAATGGATTTCTAGCAGCCCCTGACGAAGAGTAGAGCACAAACCCTGAAACACAGAACAGCCGCAGCGAGATGATTCTCACTGCGGCTGTTTCTTTATAAAGCTATACCTGCGACAGGTACAGCATTATACCTGACTAAAGATCGATCCTCAACACCCAGCGCCCCTGTTCCATAATAGTGAAGCGCACTTCGCGGTCGTAGGTGGCAGTACCCATTTGATTAGATGCCCTGAACCGGACGGTGCCTTCGAAGGGAATCACCATGTTTTCGAAACCTACAAAATTCTGTGAAGCCAATTGATTTCCGCTGCTGCCAGCTAATTGCACGTCTTCTAGGTTACGCAACACACGGCCTGACTGCATTACAATGACATCAATCATATTGCCCTCCGCGCTTTGCTTGGACAATGAGGCCCGCTGTACATCCCGTTTGTAAGAGATCCTGGTCTTTTTAACAGTCGGGGCTTTCTTTTTCATTTTTGGGTCATCCTCCCGCACATAGGCCACCTTCGTAGAGTCTTGCCCTTTCACAATAGTATCCTGAGAGGAGACCATCAATTCAGAAACATTAAAAGAAGCACCCTCTCCCTTAAACGGAGCAGGTCCGGCACCACGTACGGCTTCCATACCTATAGCGGCACATAGTAACATGGGTAAAAGATAAACCTGTTTCATAGCAATGACTTAAAATGAACCACAGTTAATAACTGTGAACATAATACTTAAACGCATCATTACCAATAAGTAAGGTCATTATTTAGCAGACGGAGGTATACCTGTTGCAAACGCCCCTAAAAAGCCATCTCCGCCATGCGCAGCTTGCTAACAAACAGTGCATGGCGGAGATGGCCTGGTATTTTTAGAGTGTTTCTTAAATTTTAAAGAATCTGAGCCCAGATGGCCCGGAATAAGCGGAAGGCTAAAAATTTAAACATAATTGTAAGCGTAATCTTGTTTAATTGTTCTAAAGACAAACTCCTTATTCGTCAAAAGCACTACAAATGTTTCAGCATCTCGATCTGCTCGTCATTGAGCAGGATGTAGCGGTTGTTAAAAGGTTGGCAAAGAACTTCTCTGCTATCACATATTCGCCCGAATTCAGTTTATGGATATTATAACTGAAAAGGCTGTTGGAACGCTCAATGATCAGCTCAGTGCGGCTAAGGTCAAGCTCACGTCCGCAGGTAGTGGTAATGATGTCAGTATTGACCGTCATGGTAGATGAATACATAATTGGAAGATTTAGCAAGGTTCTTTACGCAGGACTTGCCAGTTGGTGACACGCAAGGACCATAAAATCAGTTATATTTATCCACATTGACACCCATCGCTTTAAGCTATACCTTATTTGTCATGACAAGGAGTGCTTGAACTTAATAGAGTACCTGCCGCATCTCAGGGCGCTGCTTTGCTTGTTTCGCCCTGCATCTGCTATACCTTAAGTCCTGAATCCGGCAATGGGACTAAAAAACATCAGCTCCTGAAATTTTTTTTTAGCCTGCGCCAGCGCTGCCCCACAGCTCAGGACCGGGCAAAGAAGTTGGTCAAATCTGGCAAAGAGCCACAGAATAAGACTGTGAATTTCACTCAATTAAGCACCGAATCAGCTCCTGTTCGCTCCTACCAAAGCAAACTTTTGGATGGCAAAAGTGTAGCCAAAAAGTACTAGGACAAGGCGCTAAAGCAGATTTTGGACTATATTTTTCAAAAAAATTTGAGGCAAATGTTTGCAGTTTAAAATAGCCTGCCTATCTTTGCATCACTGAACGACGAAGGGGCTTCCACCCTGAAATCTAGTAGGTAGCTTGTCCGATGGTGTAACTGGCAACACGTCTGATTTTGGTTCAGAAGAGTCCAGGTTCGAAACCTGGTCGGACAACTTAAAAAGGCAACCCACAGCGATGCGGGTTGCCTTTTTTGCTTTACACCCTCCTGCCTAACTAATTAAAAATCAGAAATATCAAGTAGCATATCTGCGGAATTTCGTAGCTTTGCAGGCATAATAACCTAAACCAAACCCTTCAAACATTTAGCATTATTATGCCACAGGTAAAAATTTTTGCTGGCTCCGCCTCCAAGTACTTAGCTGAAAAAATCGCAGCCGCTTACGGTACGCAACTCGGCGACCTTGAGCTTTTACGTTTTAGTGACGGGGAGATGGCACCACACTTCAATGAATCCGTTCGCGGTGCAGAAGTATTTCTGGTGCAGTCCACGTTTCCGCCAGCCGACAACCTGATGGAGCTTATGCTGATGGTAGATGCCGCCAAGCGTGCCTCAGCCCACAAAGTGATCGTGGTAATGCCTTACTACGGTTATGCCCGCCAGGATCGCAAAGACAAGCCCCGTGTTTCCATCGGCTCAAAAGTGCTGGCCAACGCCATCCAGTCAGTAGGTGCTGACCGCCTGATGACATGCGACCTGCACGCCGGCCAGATCCAGGGCTTCTTCGATATTCCGGTAGATCATCTGGATGGTTCTGCCATCTTCGTGCCTTACCTGCGCAGCCTCAACCTTGGAAACGACCTCATCTTCGCTTCTCCTGACGTGGGGGGTGTGGTAAGAACAAGAGCCTTTGCCAAAAACTTCGGTGCTGAAATGGTTGTCTGCGACAAACACCGCAAACGCGCTAACGAGATCGCCTCGATGCAGGTGATCGGTGACGTGGAAGGTATGGACGTGGTACTCGTGGATGACATGGTAGACACTGCCGGCACAATCACACAGGCAGCTAAACTCCTGAAAGACAAAGGTGCCAAGACGGTTCGCGCTATCGCCACGCACCCGGTACTGTCAGGACCGGCTTACGAGCGTATCGAGAACTCCGTACTGGAAGAACTTGTGGTTTCCGATACCATTCCATTGCGCCAGGATTGCTCCAAGATCAAAGTGCTTTCGTTCTCTGAGCTGTTTGCCCGCGCCATCAACAACGTAGTGACACACGAGTCTATCAGCTCGCTGTTTATATAAGTTGAATTTTTAATTGCTGGTTGTTAATTGTTGTTTCTCAGCAATTGATGACCAGCGTTGATAATAATAATAAAGTAGTCTGCAAAGGTGACTGAATGCCTGCCTGTTAGGTTAATTGTACAATTCAAGAAAAAAACAATTAACAATTTAACAATAAGCAATTAAATCCATACCTTTGTGCCTTCAAAAATTTAACAAATTCATTTTTATGAAAACTTTAGAGATTATAGGGTTTAAAAGAGCAAATCTCGGTAAAGCACAGACGAAAGAGCTGCGCAATGAGTCTTATGTACCAGGTGTGTTGTATGGCGGCACTGAGCAAGTTCACTTCTACGCCCCAGCTATCCTGTTCAGAGACTTAGTTTATTCTCCAGAAGTATACGAAGTTGATCTGAATATCGAAGGCACGCACTACAGAGCGATCCTTCAGGACGTACAGTTCCACCCAGTAAACGAAATGCTGCTTCACGTTGACTTCCTGCAACTGCAAGAAGACAAAGAAGTAAAAATCGACGTTCCTGTTAAGTTCGTTGGTAACTCTCCTGGTGTAATGGTAGGTGGTAAGCTTGTGACTAAGCTGCGTAAGCTGAAAATCAAGGCGCTTCCAGCTAACCTTCCGGATTATATCGAGGTGAACATCTCTGACCTGGAGCTTGGCAAGTCTATCAAAGTAAGCAAGATTGCGAAAGGTGACTACGAGATCCTGACCAACCCACTTGCTCCGGTAGCAACTGTTACGATTCCACGTGCTCTTAAGAGCGCACAGGCTGAAGAAGCTCGCGGCGGTAAGAAATAATTACTGTTGCTTCAAAAGCATTCAAGATCCTGTCCTGCTCCGAGCAGGGCAGGATTTTTTGTTTCTCCTAAATGGCTAAATGGTTTAATTGCTAAATTGTCGCCCGCTACATCAGAAATACGGTTCATATCCTATCACCTTGGTGCACAGGCGTAAATTGGGTTTCCAGAATTTAAAACTGTAGCATTTAACAATTTAACCATTGAGCAATTCACCTATTACAAAGCTAAAACAATGGCTGGGCCTTAAACAAGAGGCGGCAGCGAGCATTGAAGATACAAGTATGAAATACCTGATCGTGGGCCTTGGCAATATCGGCCCGGAATACGCGGAGACGCGTCACAATATCGGTTTTATGGTGCTGGACTACCTGGCGCAGAAATTTGATGCAAAGTTTGACACAGGTCGCCACTCATTCGTGACTGAGATCAAGAGCAAGGGCCGCACCTATGTGCTGGTGAAACCCACTACTTACATGAACCTGAGCGGCAAAGCCGTAAGCCACTGGCTCAGCAGCCTGAAATTGACACCGGATCAGATGATGGTGATCACCGACGATATTGCCCTGCCCTTTGGGAAGCTGCGCATCCGCGCCAAAGGCAGTGCAGGCGGGCACAATGGCTTGAAGCACATTGAGCAGACCCTGGGCCACAACAACTACCCGCGCCTGCGCTTCGGCGTTGGCGATACCTTCCACAAAGGCAAGCAGGTAGACTATGTGCTCAGCAACTTCAGCGAAGACGAAAAGATCGACCTGCCGGGCATTATTGAAAAAGCAGCTGAGTCCGTGATCGCTTTTGGCAGCATCGGACTGGAGCGTACCATGAACCAGTTTAATACAAAGTAAGAACAGGCTCCTGACGGGGCCATCCTATACCTGACAGAAATACTTAGCAACCCGCGCACAGCGGCCACAACTATGAAACGCCTGTTCCTCTTATACCGCAATGCTTTCGGAGGCCTCTCCCGCCCTGCCTGGATGATGTCGCTGGTGATGTTCATCAACCGGAGCGGGGCCATGGTAACGCCATTCCTGGCTGTATACCTGACCGAGGTGCTGGACTATTCGCTCAAAGAGGCCGGTATGATACTGAGTATCTATGGGCTTGGCTCAGTGTGCGGTTCCTTCCTGGGCGGCTGGCTCACAGATCGGGTGGGTCACTTCAAGGTACAGTTTCTGAGCCTGACGGTTGGGGGCAGCTTATACTTCCTGTTGCTTAACCTGAGGCAGTTTGAGTACATGGCGGCCGGAGTGTTCATACTGAGTCTGGTAAACGACACCCTGCGCCCGGCGAACTCAGTTTCTATCTCCTATTACGCCCGACCTGAGAATGTAACACGAGCTTTCTCGCTCAACCGGATGGCCCTTAACCTGGGCTTTTCCATTGGTCCGGCCTTGGGAGGTTTTCTGGCGGCTATCTCCTATCGGTGGCTGTTTATAGCGGATGGCATCACGTGTATTTCGGCGGGCATCTTCTTCTTTTTCTACTTCAGGAACCAGCAGGGTCATCGTCCGCAGCCGAAGCAGAAGAAGGCTGAACAAACCGAAAAGGCTATACCTGCCGAACGCTCGCCTTACCGGGACGTGCCTTTCCTGCTGTTCACAGTTTTGTGCTGTAGCTTCGCCGCCATCTTCTTTCAGTTTATTACTACCCTGCCCCTTTACTACCGGCAGGTATACCAATTATCTGAAACAGGCATAGGCAGTTTGCTGGCGTTCAACGGCTTCATCGTATTTATGCTGGAGATGATCGCCGTATACCTGATCGGTGACAAAGTACGCAAATCAGTGCTGATCGTGACTGGTATGCTGATGCTGGGTTTCTCGTTTATACTGCTGAATATGAACATGGAAGTAAGCACGCTGTACGTGGCTATGTTCTTATTGAGCCTGTCCGAGATACTGGCGATGCCATTTATGGCCACTATCACGGTGGAGCGCTCTACGGAGAATAACCGGGGATCTTATATGGGGCTGTATACCATCTCGTACGCTGCTGCGCATGTGGTAGCACCATACCTGGGCACCACTATTGCCTCGAAGTACGGCTTTGACACCTGTGGTGGAGTGTGGGCGGATTGGCTGTTATCACGGCTGTAGGCTTCTACTTCGTTGTGCAGTACATGGAGCGGGAGCGGCTTCGCAAACAACCAGTTGTGGCTTCCGGAGAAGCAGGTGTGATGGTAGGATAAAGCACCCCGGTACTTTTATAAAGCAAAAGCCCTTGCCTGTTTCAATAGGCAAGGGCTTTTTATGTGTCGGGCAGGTATAGCTTAGCTTACCGTACCACCATTCATGACCTCTTTGCTTGGTTGTACAAAGGCTAGCGAACCATCTGCATTTTCGGCCATCAGGATCATACCCTGACTGGTGATGCCTTTGATCTCGCGCGGCGCCAGGTTCACGAGGATGCTCACCTGCTGCCCGATGATCTCCTCTGGATTGAAGAACTCGGCTATTCCGCTCACCACGGTGCGCTGGTCTATACCTGTGTCGATCTTCAGCTTCAGGAGTTTCTTGGTCTTGGCCACTTTCTCCGCTTCTATGATCGTACCGATACGGATGTCCATCTTGGTGAAGTCCTCAAAGTTGATGTTCTCCTTGGCTGGCTCGACAACGGCATTGGCCGCTTCGTTAGCTTTCTTGGTGTCGAGCAGTTTCTGTACCTGCGCTTCTACGGCGGCGTCTTCGATTTTCTCGAACATCAGCTCCGGCGTACCGATCACGTGGCCGGCTGGCAGCAGCTCAGCGGCACCGGCATCAGCCCATTTGCCTTGGTTCATGCTCAGCATAGAGCGCAGTTTAGCAGCAGACTCTGGGAGGAAAGGCTCCATCAGGATGCTCAGACTGCCTGAGATCTGCAGTGCGATGTTCATGATGGTTTTCACGCGCTCCTCGTCCGTCTTGATCAGTTTCCAGGGCTCGGTGTCGGCCAGGTACTTGTTACCCAGACGGGCTAGGTTCATGAGTTCGCTAAGAGCATCGCGGAAGCGGTAGCGCTCGATATAGGTGGCGATCACCATTGGCATACCTTCCAGCACGCCCAGTACCTCCTTATCGTAGTCCTGCAGCTCGCCGCGGGCCGGTACCTCGCCGTTGTAGTACTTTTGGGTAAGCACTACAGCACGGTTGATAAAGTTACCCAGAATGGCCAGCAACTCGTTGTTGTTGCGGGCCTGGTAGTCTTTCCACGTGAAATCGTTGTCTTTGCTCTCCGGTGCGTTCGCGCACAAGGTATAGCGCAGCACATCGCCTTTGCCCGGGAACTCCTCGAGGTACTCGTGCAGCCACACCGCCCAGTTGCGGGAAGTGGAGATCTTGTCGCCTTCCAGGTTCAGGAACTCATTGGCCGGCACATTGTCTGGCAGCACATAGTCGCCGTGTGCCTTAAGCATGCTCGGGAAGATGATGCAGTGGAACACGATGTTATCTTTGCCAATGAAGTGCACCAGCTTCGACTCCGGATCTTTCCAGTAGGTTTCCCAGTCCGGCGTCAGATCTTTGGTGGCCGAAATGTAACCGATCGGCGCATCAAACCACACATAAAGCACCTTGCCTTCTGCCCCTTCTACCGGTACCGGCACGCCCCAGTCAAGGTCGCGGGTAACGGCACGCGGCTGCAAGCCCTGGTCGATCCAGCTCTTACACTGGCCGTAAACGTTGGGCTTCCAGTCGCCTTTGTGGCCTTCCACGATCCACTCGCGCAGCCAGGGCTCGTACTCGTTCAGCGGCAGATACCAGTGCTTGGTCTCACGCATTACCGGCACAGCGCCGCTCAGCGTGCTTTTCGGGTTGATCAGGTCAGTCGCATTAAGGGAAGTACCGCAGCTCTCGCACTGGTCGCCATAGGCGTTCTCGTTGCCACATTTCGGGCAAGTGCCCACGATGTAGCGGTCAGCCAGGAATTGCTGGGCTTTCTCGTCGTAGTACTGCTGCGTGGTCTGCTCGATGAACTTCCCGTCATTGTACAGCTTCAGGAAAAAATCAGAAGCCGTTTCGTGGTGCGTTTTAGAGGAGGTGCGGGAGTAGATGTCAAAGGACACGTTAAAATCCTCGAACGATTTCTTGATTAGCTCGTGGTACTTGTCCACGGCCTGTTGCGGTGTGATGCCCTCTTTCTTGGCGCGGATAGTGATCGGCACCCCGTGCTCGTCGGAGCCGCAGATGAATTTCACGTCTCGGCCCTGCGAGCGCAGGTAGCGCACATAGATGTCAGCCGGCAGGTATACGCCCGCCAGGTGCCCGATATGCACCGGACCATTGGCGTAAGGCAACGCTGCCGTTACAGTATATCGTTTATAGTTTTCAGCCATAGTCTTTGTAAAAACGCAAATATACAAATACCCGTTGGATTGATAGGCTACACTGTCCCTATTCCAAAAAAATGGCAGGTATAAACTGACTAGCCCGTCACTTTTACGTAAACGGTAGACCGGCTATACCTGTATCATCAAGAACTCAATCACCTGAAGTATATGAAGAACAAAGATAATTTTCACGAAAAGAAAAATGACAGCGGCCATCTGGGCGAGGACAAGGACAGAAATAAAGTAAGCAAGAACCTTGCTCCCAAAGGCACTGACCGTGAGTCAGAGAACACACCACCCGGTAATGAAGTTTATGTAGACCTGGAGCCAGACGAATTGCACCTGGCCGATGAGGAAGATGAAGTGGAAGACGTGAGCGACCTGCGCAGCAAAGACAAGGATAAAGACAAAAAGAAAAAATAAACAAGAAGCGCTGCCTGAAAGGGCAGCGCTTCTTGTTTATACCTTAGTTATTATTGCCAACCGGCGGCCTGGTAGGAAGTATACGCAGGACTCGGTGCCGTGTGGAATCCACTGGGGCATGGGGCAGTTGCAGCGGTCTTACTTCGGGAGGCAGGTTAACTGGTGCATTCCGATCGTACTCTTCAATATTGCGCTTGCGATTTATATCGCTTGCCTGCTCATACATTTGCCTACGTACCGGATCACCTTCGCTAACTCTGACCCGCTGCGTATGACCAGGATCAGGAGGTAAAGTACCTCTCCCTCCTTCCGATAGCGACGTACAGCTCATGGCCCCCAGCAGCACGATGCCCCCTATCCAGCTTCTATACCTTTTCATCTTGTTTCATCTTAAAATAGTAAAATAAAGATGTCGATTAAAACACCCTATACTATGTATACGGATGAAAAAGTATAAAAGAACGTACTCTTAATTATTATCCTTCAGGTTCTGCTGACCAACCTGTGTGAGCATTAGCCCCTCGGGTGCCGGCGTTACCCAGGCCAGTTTGGCCAGGTGGTGCTCAGCCTCTTTCTGCACATCTTTGTATTTAGGGTAGCGTTCCTGCAGGTATGGGTATAGCTCCTGGTACGACAGCACGCTGCCAGCCTCTATGTTATGTTCCCTGAAGGCACCATGATGCACTGCGCCACATTTTCTATATTATCCGCTTTCGGAGTGTAGTTTGTTCATGTCTGTTGTCTCGTTAGTGTTGGATAGAAAATACGGGGTATGTGAGTCAAGAGTTGAAAGTTAAGACTCAAGAGTAAAACCCTACTCCGCTTTTATGAACCCAAGTGCTACCGAGTTGAGGCAGTAGCGCAGGCCGGTGGGCTTGGGTCCGTCGTCGAATACGTGGCCCAGGTGTCCGCCGCAGCGACCGCAGACTACTTCGGTGCGCACCATGCCCATGCTACGGTCAGCTACTTCACGCACGTTCTTAGACGAAATCGGTCTGAAAAAACTCGGCCAGCCTGTGCCGGAGTCGAACTTCGTGTCAGAGGTGAATACTTCATTTCCGCAGGCGGCGCAGGTATAGACGCCTTTTTCTTTGTGATCATTGTACTTGCCACTGAAGGCCCGCTCTGTTCCTTTTTGCCGCAGCACATAATACTGAGCCGGCGTAAGTTGCTTTTTCCACTCCGCTTCGGTTTTGTTGATCTCGTAAGTTTGCTTTGATTTCTTTGAGTTGTCGTTTTGGGTGGCACTTACATCCCCCGATCCTGCCACAATGGCCTCAGAATCGGTGATGGGTTGGTCCTGTTGTCCGCAGGCGGGTAGGCTCAGCAGCAACAGCAAGGTATAGATATAAAACATTTTCATACAGTTATTTACGTAGTACGAGAGCAAAAAACAGGCCCCTTTTGATTATTTTATACCTAATTGAACAAAGCCAGCACACATAATGTTTGCTCCATAACCTCAGTCATCATGCTGAGAGAGAAGATTTAATAATTACCTAACCTGTTTATTTCGAGCGGACTACTGTAAATGCGAAGGCTTTTTCATACCTTTGCACCTCGAAAAATCAATTCAATGCAAAATATTCGAAATATCGCGATTATCGCACACGTAGACCACGGCAAGACAACGCTCGTGGACAAAATCATCCACGCTTCAAAGCTATTTGCTGACCACCAGCACTTTGACGACCTCATTCTGGACAACAATGACCTGGAGCGCGAGCGCGGTATCACGATCGTTTCCAAGAACGTATCGGTTCGTTACAAGGATGTTAAGATCAACATCATCGACACACCTGGTCACGCCGACTTCGGCGGTGAGGTAGAGCGTGTACTGAAGATGGCTGACGGTGTACTCCTTTTGGTGGATGCCTTCGAAGGTGCCATGCCACAGACACGTTTCGTACTGGGCAAGGCGATTCAGCTTGGTCTTAAGCCGATCGTAGTAGTAAACAAAGTAGACAAAGAAAACTGCCGTCCGGACGAAGTGCACGAGCAGGTGTTCGACCTGATGTTCAACCTGGAGGCAACTGAAGACCAGCTGGACTTCACGACGCTGTACGGTTCTTCTAAGCAGGGCTGGATGAGCACTGACTGGACGCAACCAACTGATAACATCACGCCACTGTTGGATGCCATCATCGATGTGATCCCTGCTGCCCCTTACCGTGAAGGTTCACCGCAGATGCAGATCACTTCGCTTGACTACTCTTCTTTTGTGGGTCGTATCGCTATCGGTCGTGTGCACCGTGGTACGCTGAAAGAAGGTATGCCGATTAGCTTGATGAAAGCGGACGGTTCTATCAAGAAAGGCCGTATCAAGGAGCTTCAGGTTTTTGAAGGCCTTGGCAAGAAGGCCGTACAGGAAGTATCTGCCGGCGAAATCTGCGCCGTGACAGGTATAGAAGGTTTCGACATCGGTGACACAATCGCTGATGCTGAGAACCCGGAAGCACTGGCCCGTATCTCGATTGACGAGCCAACCATGAACATGCTCTTCACGATCAACAACTCTCCTTTCTTTGGTAAAGAGGGTAAGTTCGTGACGTCGCGCCACCTGCGTGACCGCCTGTTCAAAGAAACTGAGAAAAACCTGGCCCTGCGCGTACAGGAAACCGACCGTGAAGATACCTTCCTGGTATTCGGTCGCGGTATCCTGCACTTGTCAGTACTGATCGAGACGATGCGTCGTGAAGGTTACGAACTGCAGGTAGGTCAGCCACAGGTAATCTATAAAGAAATTGACGGCCAGCGCCACGAGCCAATCGAGCACCTGGTAGTAGATGTTCCGGAAGAGACTGCCGGTAAGGTAATCGAGCTGGTGTCGATGCGTAAAGGCGAACTAACGATCATGGAGCCTAAGGGCGACCTCCAGCACCTGGAGTTCAACATCCCGGCGCGTGGTCTAATCGGTCTGCGTAACAACGTGCTGACTGCCACTGCTGGTGAGGCTATCATGAACCACCGTTTCCTGGCTTACGAGCCATACAAAGGCGCTATACCTGGCCGTAACAACGGTTCTATCATTTCGATGGAAACAGGCCCGGGCACAGCTTACTCTATCGACAAGCTGCAGGACCGTGGTGTGTTCTTCGTTGATCCGGGTGTAGAGGTATACATGGGTCAGGTAATTGGTGAGCACAACCGCCAGAACGATATCACGGTGAACATCCAGAAGGGCAAGAAGCTGACAAACATGCGTGCTTCCGGTTCTGACGACAACACCAAGATCGCTCCTGCCAAGAACTTCTCGCTTGAAGAAGCCATGGAATACATCCAGAAGGATGAGTACCTGGAGGTGACGCCAAAGAGCCTGCGTATGCGCAAGATCTACCTCGACGAGAACGAGCGTAACCGCATGAGCAAGAAAGAAGAAGTAGCGTAGGTATAGCCCGCTCTCAATTATAAAGCCCCGGCTGATTAAGTTCAGTCGGGGCTTTTTGTTTAACGAGTTCAACCTGTTCCTTCATTGCTGCCACCCTGCTCCTTGGCCGACAACAACTAATCGAACCCAGGCGACTAGCGACACTTGGCAAAACCTGAGGACTGTTGAAATCTTATGACCTAAATAACCTGGCGCAAGACAAGCCTGACTGGGGCAGACAGCGACATCAAGCGCATCGTACCACCGGGCGGGAGAACGACGATAATCTCTGCTATAGGCATTTACTGTTCTGATAGAAGCTGACAAAGCGCATTGGAATTGCACTGGATGTGGAGGCAAATTTAATGCCTTAGGATTTCAAGGCCGGAAAGGATACGGCACTTGGGCAGGGTATAAAATCAGTTGCAATTGAGTGAAAGTAAACGTCAGTCTACAGACCAATTTAATAAACTGATTATTAATGCCTTATAAAATAAATAATGGCATAACATCCACTAAACGATACAAAGATGTATTTAAATACTATTTTTGTATACTCTCCGCAAGCAGCTCATCTCTTATAAGTTATAATGCAGTTTTTGCAACTTATAACCTTATGCTATTTATCAGACATTCCTGATGAATACATCACTATACATTATCTACAAACTAATAGCTTTTAATTATTCACTTAATCGCCCTGAAATGCAAAAAACTTTTACGAAGACATTACTTACCTTAATTGCCCTATTAACCTTTTACTTACCTGCCAATTCGCAGGATATTGTCATTAACGAGATCATGTCTTCCAACAAAAATACGATCTCAAACAGTGCTGAAAGCGCAGATGACTGGGTAGAACTGTACAATAAGTCGGATGAAGACATTAACCTGGAAGGGTACTTTCTTTCAGACAATCCGAATAAACCTAAAAAGTGGTCTTTCCCTGCCGTAACAATAGCTGCAAAATCAAGACTTCTGGTTTGGGCTTCAGAACGTTCAGACATAGAAAACGAGATTCATGCTGACTTTAAGATCAGCAAAGAAGGTGAAACGCTAGTACTCTCTGACCCTGATGGGAACGTAGTTGATCAGGCTGCCGCTGTTTTCATACCCGAGGACATATCATACGGCAGATACCCTGACGGAGGGGATAACTGGCACTTCTTTGACGCTGCCACACCTCAAGCGCAAAATACTAATCCGGTTCAAACAGTTGTATTGAACGAGATTATGGCTTCTAACAAAACTACTATCACCAACGCGGCTGGTGATTACGAGGACTGGATAGAGCTTTATAACAATGGTGAGCTACCTGTTAACCTGGCTGGCTTCTATCTTTCTGATAAGGCATCAAATCCTTTACAATGGAAATTTCCCCAGGTTATTATAGAACCTGGCCAGTTCCTGCTGGTTTGGGCTGCCGATGCAGGAAGTGAGGACGAACTGTTCACTATCTTTAAGCTGGGCAAAGACGGAGAGAATGTACTGCTAAGCAATATGGATGGTGAGTTGGTTGACCGCTTCGATGCTATTGAACTGGGAGATGATGTAAGTTATGGCCGCTATCCGGATGGGGGTGATTTGCTTGCCATCATTACAACTCCTACCCCTGGCGCAGCAATGTATATGAAGAACCTGAGGCTCCAATATATGCCGGAGTAGCCGAAGTACACATCACAACAGAAGGCAACAAAGTCATTGACTCGAAAGAAGAGCGCATCTTGGCCGATATGGTTGTTAAGAATAGTAAAAGCTCAAATTATCCTGCAAAAGGTCTGTATAACGGTAAGGTCGGAATAAGAGGCAGAGGCAATTCATCATGGTGGTATTTCCCTAAGAAGCCCTACAGCATCGAGCTGTGGAACGAAGACCAGAAAGGTATTGATGCAGCCATACTTGACATGCCGGCAGAAGAAGACTGGGCTCTTATCGCCAATTATTCTGATAAGTCACTCATGCGTAATTACATCGCCTATACCTTCAGCAACATGATCGGTACATATGCACCCAAAGCTCGCTTTGTAGATGTGTACATGAACGAGGATTACATAGGCAATTACCTGCTGACTGAGAATATCAAAAGAGGGTCAGACAGAGTGCCGATCAAGAAACTATCAGACAAAGCTGGTGATCAGGAAGAGCCCGCGATCTCAGGTGGTTACCTTCTTGAGCTCACACCTAAAGAAAGAATTACTGGCCAGAACTACCTGACAACTGATAGAACTAAACTATCTTTTGAGTATAAGTCGCCAAAGGATGATGAGATTACAGAGGCGCAGATAACCTGGATTACCAACTATCTGAATGAGTTCGAAGATGCATTGTTTGGACCCGATTTTGCAGACCCAGAAAAAGGATATGCGAAGTATATCGATGCCGACTCATTTATTGACTGGATTTTGATCAATGAATTAGCCAGAAATAATGATGCAGACCTCAACTCGAGTGTGTATGTGTACAAAGACAGAAATGAAAAGTTAAAACTCGGCCCTGTATGGGACTTTGACATTGGGTTTGGCAATGTTGATTATACCGATAATTGGAAGACAGAGGGTTGGTTCTTAAACCATGCGTCCTGGTTCGAGCAACTGTTCAAGGATGAGGTGTTTCTTGAGAAGTATGTGAACCGCTGGAAAGAGATCAAGCCACAGGTTGATCAGCTGCCTGCTCTGATTGATGTTACAGCCGAAATGTTGGAAGAATCTGCAGCGCGCAACTTTGAAAAATGGCCTATCTTAGGCGAGTATGTTTGGCCAAATCAGGCTCCAATCCCTTCAACCTACCAAGGGGAAGTTGATAACCTTAAGAAGTGGATTACTGCACGAGCAGAATGGATCGATAACAACATTGATCATCTGAGAATAACGTCAGTTGCCACACCCCATAGCCTGGCATGTGAGCCTTATGAGTTTACTGAGTGGAGTGCCAGTTCAACTGCGGGCACTTTCCCGCCGAACATCAGCCTTCTCACCACTACTGAGAAAGACCCAACCCCAAGTGCTATCATGAACGGAGAGTGGAACCTGTCTTATGACCTCTCAAAAAGAAGTCGTCTCAACGGGTTGGGAGAAGATGGAGTTTCGTTTATCAACACCAGCGACTCTCAGGACAACACAACAGGTTTTGTCGGTGCAGCGATGCTATCGCTCAATACTGAGCAAATGAAAGACGTGGCTGTGTCCTGGACTGGAGGGACAGTAGCTGAAAACAACCGGATATATGCTCTTCGGATGCAGTACAGAGTGGGTGGTACTGGTGATTTCATAGATGTATTGGATGAAGAGGGTAACCCAATCGAGTATGTTCGAAATGAAACTGGTCATAGCCAACGATTTGAAGACATTCAACTGCCAGAAGAAACTGCTGACAAACCATTGGTACAGATCCTTTGGCGCTATTTCCAGGTATCCGCAGACATAAGTGGTAGTCGGGCTGAGCTTCGCTTGATGATATTCATGTAAAAGCGAACAATATGCTTGAGATTTCTTCAAAAGGAGATCTGACTGTATGCGCTGGTGAGACGGTAATTCTTGAAACATCACCCTATGAGAAAAACCTGGTTTGGCAACTGAATGGCCAGGATATTGAAGGCGCCATAGGAACTACCTTCGAAGCAAGTGCATCCGGCAATTATAGCTATACCTACACAACTGATGCGGGTTGTACTCTTACTTCTCCTGTTATGACCGTTAATATTCTGGAGCAACCTACAGCACCTGCAATAGTATTTGAAAACGGCGTATTACAGACCGATGTGGAAGGAAACGAATATATCTGGACACGTGATGGCGAGATGCTTGATGTTGTTAATTCAAGGATTGAGGAACCTCTGCCTGGAACTTATACAGTGCAAGTAGTGAATGAAACCGGATGCATATCTGAAGTTTCAGCACCATTCACTTACACCATCACCAGTTCCGAAAAAGAAAATGAACTTAAGCAGACACGCATCTATCCTAACCCTAGCCAAGGTGTGGTGTTTATAGCACCTTCTCAGAACTTAGTAAATGTTCATATTACCGTTACCGACGTAACTGGAAGAATTATACATGAAGAGAAGGTAAATCAGCTAACAGAAGTAAAGGAGCTGAATTTAACAAAAAATCAGAAGGGCTTATACTTTATCAACATCAGCAGTAACAATAGCAGCACAACTTTAAAGCTGTTGATGCAGTAAAAGCTGTCATTATTAATTTAAAGAGCGCCTGTAATTGAAAGATTACAGGCGCTCTTTTTTTGTACAGAAATAATGAGTTTGCACTGTTAGCTTAGCAACAAAATTACATCTACTTTAGTATCTACCATAAAAGTACACAGTACCCCTTTGCGCTTTTTACCTTAATCTATACTACTACAGCCATAGTAAAATATCTATGCATTTAACCTACTGTGCCCATAAGAACTTTATGGTTCGTCTATATAGCCTTTTAATGCTTCTGCTTCTTGCTTCATGCTCAGATCAACAATCAACCCCTGAAGCAAAAAAAATCTACCAGACAGAAAATGTAATTATTGTAGTCATTGATGGCCCACGATATTCTGAGACATGGGGGGATTCCACTTACAAGTACATCCCGATGATGGCTAACGAAATGGCCACTGAAGGCGTACTGTTCCAGAAGTTTTACAACTTAGGAGATACCTACACTAATCCCGGTCATACAGCTATTACAACTGGTATTAAACAGGAA
>NZ_AKIS01000109.1:0-44208 GCF_000277005.1 Pontibacter sp. BAB1700
CGTAGGGGAATCGAACCCCTGTTGCCAGAATGAAAATCTGGAGTCCTAACCCCTAGACGAACGGACCATTCTGTCGTATTGTGATGCAAATATAGCGGGCCGCTTTTATTTTGCAAAGCCTCAGCCCGGCTTTTTTGTCAAAAAAATAAGCCATGACACGTAATTGCCTCACTTTTAGAGAGAAAATTTTTGACTTACAATCAAGAGGATCATTCTGCCTTTAAGGAAAGCACCGGATTGGCTATAGCTGCCCTTACTGCCTGTGTGCTCATGGTGATCAGTGCAATGACAAGGGTGGCGGCTCCAGCCATCAGGAACGGAATATAGCCGATGCTGATGCGGTAGGTAAAGTCCTGCAGCCATTGACTCATCAGGTACCAGGCAATAGGGGCTGCCAGTACAAAGGCGATCAGTACAAGTTTCACAAATTCCTTGGAGAAGAGCACAGTGATCTGGAACACCGAAGCACCCATGACCTTGCGTATACCTATCTCTTTGGTGCGCTGGGTTGCCATAAAGGCGATGAGTCCGTAAAGGCCCAGACAGCCAATGAAAATGGCGATGAAGGAGAAAATTTTGAAAAGGGTGCTTTGTCGTAACTCGTCTCTGTAAAAGCGGTTTAGCGTCTCGTCCATAAATTCATAATGAAACACGGTTTCCGGGTAGGCCTTCTGCCATACCTGCTCCAGGTGCGCCAGGGCCGCTTCTGACTGGCGCAGGTCTACCTTGGCCATCATAAAGAAGTAATCGCTGTCACCGGAGTAAAAGATGGCCGGGTCGATCGGGTCGCGCAGTGAGTTCTGATGAAAGTCTTCGACTACGCCCACAATAATAGCCTTCTGCTCTCCGCCGTTAAGGTATAGATTTTTGCCTATGGCTTCCTCAGGTTGCTTCAAATCTAGTTTGCGGCGCATGGTTTCGTTGATGAGCACCTGCAGGATAGAGTCTTCTGCAAATCCATCTGCCCGGAACATACGTCCCGCGACGAGCTTGATGTCGAATAGCTCCAGGTAGTGCTCGTCCGTGGATTTCATGTTGGCCTGAAAAGGAATGATATTCTCTACATGGCCATATCGGAACCTGCTGAGGCGTGTTATTTCAGAGGAGGGTGGGGCAGAACCGAAGGTAACACCGAGAAGCGCCGGGTCTCTGAGAATCTCATCCCGAAGAGCCTCCATTTTAGCACTTTTATCCCGGGGCAGCGGAACTGTTACCACAGCATCCTTGTCAAAGCCCAGATCTTTGTTACGGAGGTATTGCATCTGCTCGTTTACAATTAGTGTGCAGATGATGAGAACCTGGCAAATGGTAAACTGCAGCACAACCAGGCTGCGTCGCAGGGACAGCCCCCCAACTTCCTGAACCGACATACGGCTGCGCAAGGCGGCAATTGGCTGGAAGCGTGCTAACAAAAAGGCAGGGTATAAGCCTGCAAATAATGTAACCAGCAGCAACTGCAGTACCACAAAGAGCAGTAGCTGAGGATTTTCCAAAAAGCTGAAGGTTATCTTTAGGCCCAGCAGTTGATTAAGATACGGTAAGGCCAGTTCAACAAGAATGACAGATATAAGTGTGGCTACCAGGGTGATCAGCAGTGTTTCACCCAGGAACTGGAGCATCAGTTGCAACTGATTACTGCCCATTACTTTGCGTATACCTATCTCCCGGGCTCGTCGCACGGCCAGTGCTGTAGCCAGGTTAATAAAGTTGATGCAGGCTGTCACCAGCAGCAGCAGACCGATCAGGGCCATCGACCAGATCACTTCTTTGGATATGGTGCGCTGCGAATAATTGCCGTATGCCGCATTGAAATGAATGTCATGCAGCGGCTGCAGCTTGATGCGTTCAGTAGCGGATCTCTGGTCTGGCATCAGTCGCTTTATAATAGTGTTTGCCTGCTGCTCTAGTGCATCTATATCTGCGTTTGGGGGCAACACGGCAAAAGCGGTGTGGTTACTCATGAGGGTGGTCCAACTGCTGAGATCAAAAGGCAGAAAGCCCTGTAGGGTAGGGTATGAAGCGAGCATGACAAATGGAAAATCGGTCGTAACCGGAAAGTCAGGTATGACAGCTACTATTTTCAGCGTTAGTTTATTATTGTAACTGATGATCTTGCCTATTACTTCATCTTCATCCGGAAAGAAAAGCTTTGCCATGCTATTGGTGAGCACCACATTGTTAGGTTCCAGCATATAGCTGCGCAGGTCCTGTCCACCTGTGTCGAAGTCAAATACATCAAAGAAGGCCGGCTCCACAAAGGCAATATTACCCTGATTGATAAAATGGCGTGGTGCCATATTGCCATCGCCCGGAACAGTTACCTGTCCGTCATTTTCTGAATACATCTGGGTGATGTTCTCAAACCCCGGATTGTTGTTTCGCAATGCATTGGTAGCCGGAAAGTGAATGGAGGTGGTTTGAAAGACACCGTCAGCATAATGCGCATCAACGCTAAGCCGGTAGATACGATCTCCTTTGCTGTGGAAGGTGTCATAGCTGAGCTCGTACTGAATGACCAGGAAGAGCAGGATGCTGCAGGTTATGCCCAGTGCCAGACCCAGCACGTTGAGCAGACTGTAGCCTCTGCTGCGTAGCAGTGAGCGGAAGGCCGTTAGAAAGTAGAGCTTTAACATGTCGTGTACAGCTTTAGGAGTAGAACGATTAGCCTGGCTAAATCCATTGTTGTGCCAGTCCTGCAAAAAGGGCTTTGCTGCCTTTATGAGGTATAGGCGAACTGTTCAACTGACCAGTTGTGGACACTTATTGTCCGTGGCTGGACAGGTATAAGCTATATTTTTCCTAAATTTATCTTAAATTAAGCATTAAACCCGACTGGCATAATTTTCTATCCTCTTATTCTAAAACCTATACCTGTCATGGAACAAAACCTGGGAAGAATACTGGTGATCGACGACAACGAAGATGTGTTGTTTTCGGCCAAAATGCTGCTGCGCAAATATGCCAAAGAAGTGGTAATGGAAAAGAATCCGAAGAAGATTCCCTTCCTGGTTTCCAATGAAGAGTTCGATATTATTCTCCTGGACATGAACTTCAGTCAGGACATTACGAGCGGGCAGGAGGGTTTTCACTGGCTAAAGGAGATTCTGAAATATGACCCATCGGCCGTGGTTGTCATGATCACTGCTTTCGGGGATGTGGAGATGGCCGTGCGCGCGCTGAAAGAGGGTGCTACTGACTTCGTGCTAAAGCCTTGGCAGAACGAGAAGTTGCTGGCAACACTGACTGCGGCTTCCAAGCTGCGCCATTCTTACAAAGAGGTAAACCAGCTCCGGCAGGTAAACCGCACCCTCACCGCTGAGCTGCAGCATCAGCAGCCGGTCATCACGGGGGAGAGCCAGGCCATGCGCAGTCTGTTCTCCATCATCGATAAAGTAGCCCGGACTGATGCCGATATCTTGCTGCTTGGCGAGAACGGTACCGGAAAAGAAGTCATCGCCCGCACCATTCACCAACGCTCCTCGAGGGCTGATAAGGTATTCGTGACGGTAGATATGGGAGCCATCACAGAAACCCTGTTTGAGAGTGAACTCTTCGGACATAAGAAAGGCGCCTTTACGGATGCGAAAGAGGACAGGGTGGGGCGGTTTGAAGCTGCCAACGGCGGTACGCTTTTTCTGGATGAGATCGGGAATTTGTCGCCTGCCCTCCAAAGCAAGCTGCTGACAGTGCTGCAGCGCAGAGAGATCATCCGGGTAGGGACCAACAAACCTATACCTATTGATGTGCGCCTGATCTGCGCTACCAATATGCCACTGAAAGAAATGGTACAACGGCACGAATTCAGACAGGACCTGCTTTACCGCATCAACACGGTGGAGCTGAATCTGCCACCGCTCCGTGAGCGCCTGGAGGACATTCCCTTATTTGCGGATCATTATCTGCAAACATACGCCACCAAGTATAAGCAGCCGCTCAAGCGACTCTCTGACGCCGCGCTGGCCAAGCTGCGTCGCTATACCTGGCCAGGCAATGTGCGGGAGCTCCAGCATGTGCTCGAGCGTGCCTCCATCATGAGCGATAACCGCGAATTGCAGCCGGACGATTTTTTCTTTATACCTGATGAACCGGCCGTTTCTGCAACCGCTCCGGCGGTATTTTCTAACTCTCAGAATCTGGAGGACCTGGAGCGAGAGGCGGTGCAACGGGCCATGCAGTTACACGAAGGCAATGTATCAAAAGCAGCCAAAGAACTGGGTCTGTCCCGCGGTGCTTTGTACCGAAGACTAGAGAAATATGCGCTTTAACAACTACCGGTTACAGTTGGTGCTGCGGCTCATCATTCTGGCACTTACTGTTTTTGCGCTGGCAAAGGTAGGGCTGGATCCGGCCTACCGGGGCACATTCATCGGACTTTTGCTCTTCCTGCTGCTACAGGTTTTTCTGCTGGTGCGCTTCCATGAGCGCACAAACCGGCAGTTTCTGAGCTTCCTGAACTCCATCCGGCACGACGATTTTACAGAGCTTATACCTGCATCGACAGGTGGCAGATTGCACTGGGAACTGGCAGCGGGTTTGAATGAAGTGATGAAAAAATTCAGGGCAGTGCGGGCCGAAAAAGAGGCGCACCTGCACTATTTTGAAGCTATCGTGCAGCACGTCGGAACAGGCATCATCACTTATAAAAACGATGGCAGCATCCTGCTGCTCAACCACGCTGCCCGCAAGCTACTGCAGGTCGGGGCGCTGCATCAGATACAGGAGCTGGCTGCTCTATACCCTGACTTAGCTGTTCGCCTTTCTGGACTGGACCATGGCGAGAAAGCAGTTGTTCCACTGCGACAGGGAGGCTCAGTAACGAACCTATCGGTGCAGGTGATCGAGCTGGTGATGCTGGGAGATAAGGTAAAGCTGGCATCGGTACAGAACATACAGCGGGAACTGGAGGACAAGGAGATGGAAGCATGGCAGAACCTGATCAAGGTGCTGACCCATGAAATCATGAACTCTGTGACGCCCATTGCCTCACTCTCAGCCAGTGCTGGCGAAGAAATAAGCGGGTATGTTGATGATACGAATGCCGAGGAGATCACAGTGCTGCGGGACGAACTGCTGGACATCCGCCAGTGCCTGCACACGATCAGCCGCAGAAGCGATGGCCTGATTCATTTTGTGAATGATTTCCGCAACCTGACCCGCATCACGGTACCGGAGTTGACGCTGATCGATGTAGGGGAGCTGCTCTCAGAAATAAAGACCTTGTTGCGAGAGCAGCTGATACAGCAGGACATTCACTTTAAGATTGAGTTGCGGTCAGGCAGCAGTCTGTTGCTATCGGCCGACAGAGGTATGGTGGAGCAGGTGATCATCAACCTGGTTAAAAATGCGATGGAAGCAGTTCAGGAAAGAGCCCACAAACAGATAACTGTACGTGCCTACCTGGACGAACGAAGCCGCGTGTGCCTGGAGGTGGAGGATAACGGACAGGGTATGACTGCAGAGGCCACGACCAAGATTTTTATTCCTTTCTTCACTACAAAGAAGAGCGGATCAGGTATAGGGCTCAGCCTGTCCCGTCAGATCATGCGTCTTCATAAAGGCTCTATTTCTGTGCAGTCGGAGCTGGATAAAGGAACTACTCTTATACTGAGGTTTTGATCGGCTCAGGAACTTAGTTGAGGTTCCAGCTCAAAATAATCTTCTAAAGTATACTGCCCTACTGCAGGTGCTACACAGTCTACTTTGCTCACAGCCGTCATAAAAGCCAGTTTGTCGTAGAGGCTACGGCTGAGCAGCCGCACAAAAGGCAGAAGCGTATCCACATAATCGAAGGGGATTTCGGCTACACGTCCGTTATAACCCGCTGCATCACACACCAGCTGCGCCAGTTCCTGCCGGGTATAGGTAGTGGGGCCGCCAAGCTCCAGGGACTGGCTGGGTTTTCCGATGCAGTCGATTGCTATGCGGGCCACATCCCCATCATAAATAGGGTTCGTGAGTTTGTCTCCCTGGCCAAGCTGCCCAATGTGCCCTTTTCTTGCCATGGCTGCCATCTCTTCAAATACTGAAAACAAGGCAACCGGTTTTAGAATGATATAAGAGAGTGAACTGTATCGTAAGGCCTTCTCGAAAGCGGCATGTGCCTTAAAGTATGCCAGCTGCGGATAACGTCCTGCCCCGAATGCCGACACATAGATAAACTGCCGAACACCAGCCTGCTCCGCTTCTTTTAATAAATTGAGGTTTGCCTTGTAATTGATATCGTGAAATGAGCCACCGCCCTGGTGACGGAGACTTAGATTTTTGCCCAGAGCTGAGATCACCACATCCACTCCTGTACAGCAGCCTTCTAACGAGAAAGGCTTTGATGCGTCGGCAAGCACGAGCTCTTCCGGATCCGGGAAAAGGGACTGTGCTTTTTTCAGATTACGCGCCAATACACGCACTTCATATCCATGCTGCTTTAGCTCCCGGAAAATATGCCTCCCCAGGTGCCCGGTAGCGCCGGCCAGTAGAACTTTTTTCATAGTGAAGGGCTGTTTGTTTCGCGTTAATTCCTATACGTGATAAACGATTGATATGCAGTGTATTAAAGGAAAAATACAATGCTCCACTACGCAGTTACTTCAGCTTTGTTCAAAAATTCCTATCTTCGGATATAATTGTGTGGGTAGTGGTTTTTGTAAGCCCACTAGTAGCTGATAGAATTATATGATGTTCTGGAATAAGTTTAGCAACGCCTTTGCGGTAGCTTCTATTTGTCTGGGCCTGGCAGCCTGCGTACCGCTTGAACAGCAGGGATATGCCACTTCGGGCAGTACGACGCAGCAGTCCGTACGCTATGAAGACTATGTGTACGATAACAGTATACGCTCTGTGCAGTGTTACCGCGGCACTGGCGGCCCGGAAGCAGTACTGGAACCTGCCGTTATTTCCATAGGCCAGGAGCAGCCCATCCTGCTGGAGTTCGATCGCCTCAATGCCGGTCCGCAGCGGCTCGTGGCCAAACTGGTGCACTGCAACGCCGACTGGACCCCTTCCGGACTGAATGACGCGCAGTACCTCAACGACTTCAACGAGTTCTTCATCACAGATGTGCAGAACTCCATCAACACCCGCGTGCCCTATGTACATTACCGCTTTCGGGTGCCACGTGTGAAGCTGAGCGGAAATTATGTGCTGCAGGTAAGTGAGGAGGGAGGTAATCTGCTGTTGACCAGGCGCATACTGGTATACCAGAACCTGGTCGCCGTAACTGCCAAACTTGGCATGCCAACCGGCCCAGAGGGGAGAGCAGCCCGCCAACCCTTAGAGTTCAACGTGTTTTATAAAGACTACGCCCTGGTGAATCCGGCACAGGAGGTAAAAGCTGTCATGCGTCAGAATCACCGCTGGGACAATGCCAAGGTATACCCAAGGCCGGCTTTTGTTCGCGATGATCAGCGACGACTGGAGTATGTGTTTTTCGAGGCGAAGGATCACTTCCTGGGTTTGAGCGAGTTCCGTTCCTTCGATTCGCGCAGTATCCGCTTCAAAGGTTTAGGTATAGAGCAGATCAATTTGGAAGCTTCGCCTGTGCATATATTGCTACAACCTGATCGCAGCCGGGCTGGTGCAGCGTATAGCCAGGACCCCGACGCTGACGGTAAAATGTTGTTTGGCAACAGAGAGTATGGTAACTCGATTGTGAATGCTGACTATACCTGGGTAGATTTTGAGTTGAAGACAGGAGAGGAGCAAGGCGAAGTGTATATACAGGGCGGCTTGACCGACTGGCTGTTAAATGACGAAAGCCGTATGCGCTACGACCAGGAACAGCAGGCTTATAAAGGGAGGCTATTGCTGAAGCAGGGTTATTATAACTACTACTATGCACTAAAGCGCGCCAATGGACAGGCAGCGGATGCCAGCTACTTTGAGGGGAGCCACTTTGCCACAGGAAACACTTATGACATCCTGATCTATTATCGCCCGCCAGGTTCCCGTGCCGACCTGTTGATCGGATATGAGGAGATTTTGTTCAATAACAGGTAACTGGGCTGCATAAATACCCAGTTGCTCTAAACCTGTCTTCCCTATTACCAACACCGGTGACTATCAGCTTTAAGTTTAGCAGTAAAGTCCATTGTTTACAAAAAAAGGCGGGAGAAATCCCGCCTTTTTTATTATTTGAAATTGTGTGGTTTATACATTGAAACGGAAGTGCATGATATCACCGTCCTGCACCACATAGTCTTTGCCTTCCACAGCCATCTTACCTGCTTCCTTGATCTTGGCCTCAGTCTTGTACTCCTGGTAGTCCTTCAGTTTGATCACCTCTGCACGGATGAAGCCTTTCTCGAAGTCAGAGTGTATAACACCTGCAGCCTGAGGAGCTTTCCAGCCTTTCTCAATTGTCCAGGCGCGTACCTCTTTCACACCGGCGGTAAAGTAGGTGATCAGGTTGAGCAATTCGTAAGAAGCCCGGATGAGCTTGTTTAAGCCAGACTCTTTCAGGCCATACTCAGCCAGGAACATTTCTTTTTCTTCCGGATCAGTCAGCTCTGCGATTTGCGCTTCGATGGAGGCGGATATGAGAACAACCTGCGCATTTTCGTTTTTCACGTGCTCTTCCAGGGCCTTAGAGTACTCGTTACCGTCGTTCATGGAATTTTCGTCCACGTTGGCAGCGTAAATCACAGGCTTGTCTGTCAGCAGGTTCAGCTCGCTGATCGTTTCTTTATCATCTTCGGTAGCGTCGAGGCTGCGGGCGTTCAGGCCCTGTTCCAAATGATTCTTGTACTTCTCGAGCGAAGCCAGTTCTTTTTTTGCTTTTGCATCACCTGCCTTGGCAGAACGCTGTACCTTGATCATCATTTTCTCGATGGACTCCAGGTCTTTCAGCTGCAGCTCTGTGTCAATGATCTCTTTATCAGAAATAGGGTCTACTTTGCCAGCTACGTGTACGATGTTCGGATCCTCGAAGCAACGCACCACATGGATGATGGCATCTACCTCACGGATGTTGGCCAGAAACTTGTTACCCAGACCTTCACCTTTGCTGGCACCTTTCACCAGGCCGGCAATGTCCACAAACTCGATCACGGTAGGCAGTACACGTTGCGGTGTAACCAGTTCTTCCAGGATCTGGAGGCGCTCATCAGGCACGGTGATCACGCCCACGTTCGGTTCGATGGTACAGAAAGGGTAATTGGCAGATTCTGCCTTAGCATTCGAAATAGCGTTGAACAAAGTGGACTTGCCCACATTTGGCAGTCCCACGATTCCGCATCTTAGTCCCATTTATCTTTATCTTGTTTTATACCAGGGCGCAAAGATACGAAATTTCAGTCAGTATAGGGCAGGGGCTGGGGGTATAAAAAAAGCCCGTGCTGGAAACACGGGCTCTCGGTCGCTAAACTAAAAACGGGGAGTCTATTCCCACTTCAGTTCTTCATCAAAAGACACCTCGGCATTGGCCACCGGTACCGGAGTTGCCTCGGTTTCGGCTGGTCTTTCGAGGGCGGCGAGGGCCTCTTCTGTCAAAAGTTCGGATTTAACGTGATCGATTGTGCCCTGCAAGGCTTCCATGAACTTCACGAAGTCCTCTTTGTAAAGGAAGATCTTGTGTTTCTCGTACGAGAACTCGTCATCCTTGAACTTGCGCTTGCTCTCTGTGATGGTCACATAGAAGTCGTTTGAGCGAGTTGATTTCACATCAAAGAAATACGTTCTCTTCCCTGCTCTTACTCTTTGGGAATAAATTTCTGCTTTGTCGTTGTTCTCTTCCACCGTGTTATAGACGTTAAATTCAACTTTCTGAACCTAAAGCTAACATATTGTTCTGATATATAAAAATTTTTGAATTTAAAATTTAGCCATTTTGCAGCGCTGCAGAGATTTAATTCTATATTTGTCACCGGACCAAATATAGTATAGTATGAATTTGCTTTCACTTATACTAGTATTTCTCTTTTCTTTCAATTCCGGTACGGCCCTTTATTCTGCTGACGGCAAGCTTCTTACTACGCCGACCGCATGCACGGACACCGGACCGCCAACGGCGAGCGCTATGACAAAACACAGCTCACGGCCGCTCACGCCACGTTACCGTTCAACACCTATGTGCAGGTAACCAATGTGCGCAATGGCAAATCGGTGATCGTGCGCATCAACGACCGCATGGCACACAGCCGGCATCGCATCATTGACCTGTCCAAGGCGGCTGCTCAGCAGATCGAGTTGATCCGGGAGGGGATCGCCTCTGTACAATTGCACGAAGTTCCCGACGATGGGCAACCCGAAATGACAACCGTCGTTTCTGAGATAAAGCCGACCGGAAAGAAATAAGCCTATACCTGTATGAAAAAGCCGCTCACCCTAGCCGATATTCAGAAATTTGAGAACATGGAATTTCTGGCCAAGCAGCTGGTAGAGGGCTTTATTACGGGGCTGCACCAGTCTCCCTATCATGGCTTTTCGGTAGAGTTCTCGGAGCACCGGCTCTACAACAGCGGCGAAAGTACCCGCCACATCGACTGGAAAGTCTTTGCCCGAACTGATAAACTGTTTGTAAAACGGTTCGAGGAAGAGACGAACTTGCGCTGCCACATCCTGTTGGATGTTTCCCCCTCTATGTATTATCCGGTAGAAAGCCGTGGTAAATTGACTTTCAGTGTACTGTGTGCCGCTGCCCTGGCCACACTGCTTCGCAAGCAGCGAGATGCCGTAGCTTGGTGACTTTTGCCGATACCGTAAGGCAGCAAACACCTGTTCGTTCCACCGCCTCGCACCTGCATACCTTGTTATTGCTCCTGCAAAAGCAGTTGGAAGAAGCACCATCCCGCACCAAAACGGATGTCGCTTCTGTGATCCACCAGATTGCCCAGCAAATACCGAAGCGATCGCTTGTCGTTATCTTTAGTGATATGCTGGGGCAGCACGAAAACAGCGATGCCATTTTTGCCGCCCTGCAACACCTGAAGCACCAGAAGCATGAAGTGCTGATCTTCCATGTGATGGACCGTCGCACAGAGGAGGAATTTGACTTTGCTGAGCGGCCTTATGTGTTTGTGGATGTGGAGACAGGGCAGGAACTTAAGCTACAGCCCTCCCAGGTGAAAGCCCATTACCAACATGCTGTAAGCAATTACAAGCGTGAACTGGAGTTAAAATGCGGACAGTACAAGATCGATTTTGTGCCGGTTGATATCAGCGAACCATTTGACAAGGTGCTGTACAGCTACCTGGTGAAGCGGGCGAAGGTGAGATGATTTAACCTGGTGCGTTATCTAATGACTGCCACAAGTACTTACAAGCTACCGATCGATAAGGCCTCCAGTTCTCTGCTATCTCCAGCATACGAGCTTTTAGTATTTTCCCGGATTCTTCCAACCCATAGTGTCTTTTCATCGCATTCTGTATACCCAGATCATCTACAGGCATCACGTCCGGTCGCTCCAGTGCAAACATCAGCAGCATCTCTACCGTCCAGCGGCCTATACCTTTTATCTGGGTCAGGTGCTGTATCAGGCTTCGTCCTCCATGGCGTCTATAAGTGCATGCTCTAAGTTTCCACCTTGCGCAAAAGCTGCTACATTGCGCACATAGCCAATTTTTTGAAAAGAAAGTCCGGCTCCTCGGAGGGTTTCATCCGGCGTTTCAAGCACCAGGTGAGCGTGCGGGTAGTTGTCAGGAAAAAGTTCTTTGAAGCGCCCAAAGATAGTAGCGGCTGCTTTGGTACTGAGCTGCTGCGATACAATAGCACTGAGCAGCCTGAAGTATATATCCTCTGATTTGGCTGATTCAATCGACAGGCCTTGCTCCACGATCTGAGCCATGACCGGATCTTTTCTGAGTACCGTCAGTACATCAGAAGCTATGTGGTGCGTGTTTTCTGAGGCCATGGCTGCAGTGATGTAATAAGTTAGAACGGAGGTATAACAGGTGACGGACTAAACCGCCACCTGCTTTTTATTGAGGCTGTGCAGTACCTGCAGCACATGCTGCAGCATTTCTTCGCTCACATCCAAATGCGTCACAAAACGAATCATCTGTGGACCAAAACTGCTGGCACGTATCTGCTGCTCTGCCAGTGCGGCCACAAAATTTACATCTTTATACCTGTCGTTAAGCTTGAATATGACAATGTTGGTTTGCACGGGAAGCACATACTCCACGTAATCCGCTTCGTTTAAAGCTGCCTCCAACTGCTTCGCCTTCTGATGATCTTCTGCCAGGCGCTCCACATGGTGGTCGAGTGCATAGATACCGGCTGCAGCCAGGTAACCGCCCTGGCGTATACCGCCGCCCAGCACTTTACGAATACGACGTGATTTTTTGATAAACTCTTTCGTACCCAGCAGGAGAGAGCCTACCGGCGCACCTAGTCCTTTTGAGAGACAGATTGAAATACTATCAAAGTAAGTACGTATTCCTGCGGGTTCTCACCAGAAGCTACCAGGGCGTTGAACACACGGGCACCATCCAGGTGCAGGGCAATGCCATGACGCTTGCATACCCCGGAAATAGCGGCTATCTCTGGCAAGGTATAGTAAGAGCCGCCACCTTTGTTGCAGGTATTCTCCAGGGCGACCAGGCGGGTGGGAGGGTAGTGGATGTTATCCGGACGGATATGCGCCTCAACCTGCTCCGGTGTCATTTTGCCGCGCTCACCATGTACGAGTGCAACTGATGCGCCGGAGTTAAACATGATGCCACCACCTTCATACTGGTAAATGTGCGCCGTAATATCACAGATCACCTCCGTCATAGGTTCTGTGTGAGCTTTGATAGCGATCTGGTTGGTCATGGTACCGGAAGGGCAGAAAAGGCCTGCTTCCATCCCAAAAAGGGCTGCAGCTTTCCGTTCGAGGGCGTTTATGGTTGGGTCTTCTTCGTACACGTCGTCGCCTACCTGGGCGGCAAACATAGCTTGCAGCATGGCGGGAGTGGGCTTTGTGACGGTGTCGGAGCGGAGATCTGTTATGTTCATATCGAATTTGATGCTAGAAATACTTTACTTTGTAAAAATAATAACTTACTTTTGCCCTTCAAATTTAAATTTTGCAACGATGGGAGTTACTAGACTTAAAAGAAAAGACCGTAAGAATAAGGCAAGAGCAAACAACAAGGTTGCCAGAATTAAGCAATTGCTTTTGACGCCAGTTATTAAGAACGTGGACATGGACGAGCTGCGTGCTCAGTTCGGTGAAGCGCCTAAGAACAAGAAGGAAGAAGAAGCTTCTGCTGAGTAGTCTTTTACGGCAAAGTAAAACCATCTGCCTGCCAACGCTGTGAAAGCTTCGGTTGGCGGGTTTTCGAAAGACTTCAAAGTGTGCTTGCACCAGCAGGCACGCTTTTTTTATGCCCGCTTGCCAAGTTCGATCACCTGCAGATCGCGAATCTGACCTTCTTCAATAGCAAAGCGCATCATGGTGCGCACCTGGTGAAAACCGTGTCGGCCTGCCGCTCCGGGATTCAGGTGCAGCAACTTACCTAAGGTTTTGTCAGGCATTACTTTGAGGATGTGGGAATGCCCGGTGATAAACAGCCCCGGAGGGTTCGTCTTGATTTCCTGTCTGATATCCGGATGGTACTTGCCGGGATAGCCGCCGATGTGGGTCATTAATACATCCAGACCATTGACATCGAAACGCAGCACCTTCGGGTACAGTGAGCGGATGTCCTGTCCGTCAATGTTGCCATACACGCCCCGAAGGGGAGCCACCTCGCTGAGACGCTCTGCTACCATGGCAGTGCCAAAGTCACCGGCATGCCAGATCTCGTCCCGGTCAGCCAGGTGCCGCAGGATCTGATCATCCATATAGTCGTGCGTGTCAGAGAGGAGGCCTATTTTCATGCTATACCTTGTTTGCTTATACCTTCCAGGTTTCAGGGGATTGGCGCCACTCCGCCAGCGTAGGCATGGCTGACTCCGGGATGTAGCCATTTTGCATGGCGGCTTCGGTCAGCGCCTGGTAATCGCTGAGACAGTGCAGTGGAATACCTGCTTCCCTGAAGTTCTCCTCTGCCAAAGCAAACCCATAGGTGAAGATCGCTGCCATACCTACTACATTGCCGCCTGCAGATCGTACGGCTTCTGCTGCCTTCAGTGAGCTGCCACCTGTTGATATCAGGTCTTCCACCATGACAACTTTCTGGCCAGAGATCAGCTTACCTTCGATCTGGTTGGCCATACCGTGACTCTTTGGCTGCGGGCGTACATACAAGAAAGGCATTTCCAGCAGATCGGCGACCAGTGCCCCCTGGGCTATACCTGCCGTGGCAACCCCTGCGATGGCCTCAGCCTCCGGAAAGTTCTGTTTGATCATTTCAGCTAATTGCTGCTTGATATAACTCCGGATGTGCGGGAAGGATAAGGTCACGCGGTTATCGCAGTAGATGGGCGAATTCCAACCGGAGCTCCATTTAAAGGGCTGTTCTGGTCTCAATTTCACGGCCTCGGTTTCCAGCAGGAAAGAGGCTACCTGATGTGCTGTCGTCTGATTATCCATGGCCGAATTTAAGAAATATTTCCCCTTTTTAGCGACCTGTATTTTCTTTACAGCGAAATATTGATTGATTTGTGTAAATTTCAAGCCTGATATACGAGCACTTGACCCTATGAACGTTTTTATTAACGATATTCCGCTTATCCTCAAAAAGTCGAACGAGAAGGTACACCGCCATCACTACGATCTGGTGCTCGATGCTGACAACCACTTCACCTCTAAAGATCTGGTAGGGGATGTGCTGATAAAGGGGGCTGACCCGCAGTTGATAGATCGTATTGTACGGCTAATGGAGGTAAAGAAGCTGAAAAAGCTAAATTCGCTTACACTGGTTGCCAACAAGAAAAAACAATTGATCGAGCACCTCAAAGATCAGTTCAAGATCGTGAAAGCCGGAGGCGGGCTGGTGTTGAAAGATGGAAAAATCCTGATGATCTACCGCCTTGGGGTTTGGGACCTGCCTAAAGGCAAGCTGAACAAGGGTGAGAAGACGCAGGATGGTGCTGTGCGCGAAGTAGAAGAAGAGTGCAATATCTCGGTAGAAGTGTTAAATAAACTTCCGAAGACCTGGCATTCTTATGCTTTCAAAGGCAAGAAGATCCTCAAGAAGACAAGCTGGTACTTGATGGAGTGTACAGATGACAGCCTGATGAAGCCGCAGGCGGAGGAGTTTATAGAAGAAGTGCGCTGGATGACACCGGAAGAGGCCATGGAAGTGCTGCCTAAAGCCTATACCTCGATTGCCTTTATTGTGCGGGAATATCTCCAATCGCTGAAATCTGGAAAGGTATAAATTCGTCTACATTGCCACCAAAGCGATGAATTTCGCGGATGATCGTAGAGCTGATGGCCGCCAAAGCTGGTGAGGTGATCAGGAACACGGTCTCCAGCTCTTTGTTGATATGACGGTTAGCCTGGGCTATCGTGTTTTCATATTCGAAGTCGGTGGTGTTGCGCAGTCCGCGCAGCAAAAAAGTAGCTTTTACTTCACGGGCAAATTCTGCTGTAAGTCCTTTATAAGAGCGTGCTGTAATATTGGGCTTATCTTTGAAAACCTCTCCGATAATATCCACCATCTTCTCTACTGGAATGTAGCGTTGTTTGCTGCTGTTGTTGCCAATGGCGATCACAATCTCATCAAACATTTTAGAACCACGCAACACCACGTCCAAATGGCCATTGGTAAAGGGGTCAAAGGATCCGGGGAAAATGGCAACTCTTTTCATGTTGATTTTGATTAAGCGATTGAGTAATTCTTAATTTTTGAATGAGTTAATTTCAGGATGAGTGATTGAATGAAGTTAAAGGCAAAATGTTCTCGTGAATATGTAAAATATTGGTTTATAGCTAAGTATAAACTTTGATTCTTCTCAATCACTTAAACACTCATTCGCTCAATCACTAAATAATAACCTACTCACAAAAGTGTAAGCTGAAGAGTTCGAAGTAGCGGTGGTCGAATAGGTCGTCGAACTTGTAGCTGTAGCCCACATCAGCAGGTCGCTTGCCAAATTTTACTTGTCTGATGTATTTTTTGAGCATGTTGAAGAGGCTCGAGTCGGGGGTAATATCGCCCCAGGCGGTGATCGTTTCCTGTTCAGGGTTCATCTTCTGCTCCTGCATCACAAAGATGACGAAGTAAATGAAGTCCTCAGGACTCAGGTAATGAAACACGTTGCAGAACTGCAGGCCATTTTCATCCACTACCAACACAGTCACATAATTCCGCTCCACAAAGAGGTGCATTACGCGGCCTGCATTACGGTCAGTCTGGTGCAGCACACTCTTGATCAGGGAGCTGGTCTGGTGGGTAAACTGGACCGTGCGCTCCGGGAAAACGCTTTGCGCCATTCGGTAAATCACCCCATCGATCGCAAAGATGTTGACAGCATCCAGCCCGAAGGTGCGGTTGTACAGAATGACATGCTGCTGTGGGTCGAGATTGCTGTGCAGGCGCAGGTAGTCTTCCTGATGAGTCGGGTCAAACAGTGTTTCCGGTACAAGGGTAAAGAACTGATTGCTCACGCTGATGCGGACATCCAGCCAGCGCTGCTCCTGTAAGATAGGACTTTGGTCGGCGATCAGGCGCAGCTGCTCCGCTATCTGAAGCGGCGTGAATACCGTAATAAGCTCGTAATCTTCCAGCGCGACAAACTTGTTGCGCTCCACGTCAGCAACGGCCAGTCGCATGGCTCTGGAGCTGATGGCAACGTACAGGTTGCAATTGCCTGCCTGTGAAAGCTTAAAAGCCTCATCCTGTATCTGGTAAGACAGCCGAAAGTGCGTGTTGATTGTGTTCAAGGTATACGAGCTCCAGGTAATACTATATTGTGCTATGCAAGTATACTAAAAATATAGTAAAATGATCATGCCTGTACGAAGCGATGTGGCATCCCGAACAGATCATCCAGTGAAAAGAGATAATGCAGCACCCGGTGTTTGTCTGCCAACGGAATCTGCCGGATCTCGTCCAGGCTTAGAAAAGCCACCTCTTCGATAAGCTGCTGTTCGGGGCTAGCTTCCGGATCTGTACCTCTTACCAGTTCACCGCCTGTCGGCTCCAGCTCAAAGAACAGCTCAACAGCCTGAAGCGGCTCCTGTAAGAATTCATTCACGAAAAGAAAACGCTTTACTCTCGTCTGCAATCCTGTTTCTTCCAGTACTTCACGCATCAGGCAGGCCTCTACAGTTTCGCCATATTGCAGCCCACCGCCAGGCGGAGCCCAGAATGCTTCATTGTTGAGTGTTGGTTGATGGCGCACGAGTAGAAGTTTATCGTCTTGCAGGCAAATGCCGCACACGCGGAGCCTTACTTTGCCGGCATAAGCAGCGGCATTGGGGTTTAGTGTGTTCATGTTTGCGATAGCGGGGTATAGGTGGTAAATTTACAAAATGATTCAGACCTATAACCCCGATTTTCGGGCAGATATAAAAGAAAAGCTGGAGCGCCAGGAGTTTATGAAGCTCATGGGCTTTGAAGTAACCAGAATAGAAGTGGGCATGGTAGAGGGGGAACTCGTGCTGGAGCAGAAGCACAAGCAGCATAAAGGCTTCGCGCATGGTGGCGTAATTGCTACTCTGGCCGACATTGTAGCAGGTTTTGCTGCCGTAAGTCTGGTGCCCAGGGGCCATCACGTAGTCACAGCCGAGATCAAGGTATCCTATTTCCATCCGGGTGTGGGTGACAAACTGATTGCCAAAGGCTTTGTGCTGAAGCAGGGGCGTAAGCTTAATTTCTGTGAGGCTGAGGTATATGTGGTGAAAGGAGCGGAGGAGCCATTGCTCATCGCCAAAGCAAGCGCTTCCATGGCGAACATTGCACCAGAAGAGTTGAGGAGTTAAATGATGCGTCCAGTAGAGGCACTTAGAACAAGTTTTCCGTTTGAGCCTACCCAGGACCAGGCGCGGCTATTCGCCAAGCTTGATGAATTTATAATGGACACCGAAGCCGAGAAATCGGTGTTTTTACTCAAAGGCTATGCCGGTACGGGTAAGACCACGGTCGTAACATCGCTGGTGAAGATACTCCGCACCTTTGGCTACAAGTATGTGCTGCTGGCCCCAACTGGTCGTGCTGCCAAGGTTATGGCTTCTTACAGTGGCCGCAAGGCCTTTACCATCCACAAAAAGATCTACCGGCAGACAGCAAATCCTTATTCCGAGGGATTATCATTTACCCGTATGCCAAACAAATCAGACAAGACCTTCTATATCGTGGACGAGTCTTCGATGATCTCGGATGACAGCGGCTTTGGGCAGAACGGTTTGCTGCAGGACCTGTTGGGCTATGTGTTTGAAAACAAAAGCAACAAACTGCTGCTGATAGGCGATACGGCCCAGTTGCCGCCAGTGAACCAGACGCTGAGTCCGGCCCTCAATGCAGATTACCTGAAGCATAACTTCCGTTGCCAGGTACACGAGTTGGAACTGCGCCAGGTTATGCGACAGGCCGAAGCCTCAGGTATACTTATGAATGCCACGCAGCTGCGCAACCAGCTGCAGGGTGACAAGCCTGACATCAAACTGCACACCAAAGGCTGGCGCGATATTTACCGCATGACAGGCGAAAAATTGGAAGACGGCTTAAGGTATGCTTATGATAAATTCGGTATCGAGAACTCCATCGTGATCTGTCGCTCCAACAAGTCTGCCAACCTGTACAACCAGCACATACGGCGTCAGATTTTCTTCTCAGAAGATGAGATTGGCGTAGGGGATTTTCTGATGATCGTGCGCAACAACTATTTCTGGTTGCCAAAGGAGTCTAACATCGGTTTTATGGCGAACGGTGACTTTGTGGAGATCACGAAGATCATCCGCTACGAGGACATGTACGACCTCCGGTTTGCGGATGTGCGGGTACGCTTTGTCGATTATCCGGAGGAGGAAGAGCTGGAGGTGAAGATCATGCTTGATACGCTGTACACCGATGCGCCGGCTCTGCCCGCTGACCAGAACAAAAAGCTCTACGATGCGGTGCTGCAGGACTACCTGGACATCAAAAACAAACGGGAGCGCTCTAAGGAGATGAAGCAAAACCCTTACCTGAATGCGCTGCAGGTCAAATTTGCTATGCCCTGACCTGCCACAAGGCACAGGGCGGCCAGTGGAAAGCAGTGTTCGTAGACCAGGGCTTTTTAAAGGACGAGATGGTGAATGAGGAGTTTGCCCGCTGGCTTTACACGGCACTGACACGTTCATCAGAAGAGTTGTACCTGCTGAACTTTAGCAAGCAGCTATTGGTTGACTGATATATTTGGAAGGTTCACCAAAACGTTAGAACTTAACAACGGACGAATCGTAACAGCATTAGCTAAACCCTTTATACGTATGAAAAAATTAATCCTTTCTTTTGCAATGGCCGCACTGGTAGCCAGTGGTACCGTAGCGCAGCAAGGCCCTGCCAAACAAACGGCCGCTCCGCAAGCGCAAGCTAAATCAGGTCCTGCCATCACGTTTGAGGCAACGGAGCACAACTTCGGTGATATCGCGCAAGGCGATGTGGTGGAGCATACCTTTACCTTCACTAACACAGGTACACAGCCAGTAGTTATCGACCGAGTAGACGTAACCTGCGGTTGTACATCACCTGCCTGGACCAAAGAGGCTGTGATGCCGGGTAAAACTGGTTTCGTGAAAGCGAAGTATAACAGCGCCGGTCGCATGGGGCAGCAGAAGAAAGCCATTACGATCCATTCCAACACAGGGGAGCCTACCTATGTGTACATCGTAGCCAACATCAAGGAGAAGCCTGCCTCTGCCGCCAAAGCGCAGTAAGCAGCTATACTTTACCAAAACAGAAAGTCTCCCGGCAGATAACCTGGAGCCTTTCTGTTTTGATAAGTTCCTGTACCTTATAGTGCTTTGAGGATAGCATAAAACAAAGCAGCCCAGCCTACTATCAGAGCGGTCCCGCCGATTGGCGTGATGGCACCCAGCCAGGTAATACCTGTCATTGTCAGGGTATAGAGAGAGCCTGAGAAGATGATGATACCAATTAAAAAAGCCCAAGCGGCTATCTGTAAGGCAGGGTGCTCTACTTTGAAAAGCAGCAGGCCTACCGCCAGCAGGGCCAGGGTATGGTACATCTGGTATTTCACGGCCGTTTCAAATGTCTCGACACGATTGGTGGCACGCAGCATGGGAGCCAGGGCATGCGCTCCGAAGGCACCTATCATTACACTAAGTGCGCCAAAGGCTGTTGCTATTAAGAGTATGGCTTTTTGAGTCACTGTAAAAGATAGTTTGGTTTAATCGGGTGCTAATTTCCGACATAAATCAACCAATTCATAATTCCCGGTACAGGTTCGGGTAATCGGATATTAATCCGTCTACTCCCATTTCTTTCAACCGCTGCATTTCATTCTTCTCGTTAATGGTCCAGGGAATTACCTTCATACCTTTAGCGTGGCAATTCCTAATTAGCCCTGGGGTTATCAGCTTGTAGTAGGGGCTGTAGATATCAGGTATAAAACCCAGGGTTTCCAGGTTCTTGTTCAACCCTTTCAGGTTTTCAACCAACAGTGAAGTTTTGATGTGCGGATAGCGCCGTTGCAGCACCTGCAGCGTACGCACATCAAACGACTGAATGATCACCCACTCGCTCATACCTTTTGCCTCGATCACACCCATCAGCAGTTCCACAAACTCCTCGGGAGCGGGGTGCAGCTTACCGTCGCCGCCAGGCTTCGATTTGGTTTCGATGTTGTAATATACCTGGGGCAGTTCTTGTTGCTGCAGGTAGGTCTGCACCGAGTCGATCAGGTCGGAGAGGAGCGGTTTATAAGTCGGGAGCTTCTCCTGCTGTGGAAACTTGTCATAGAATTTAGTGCCCGCATCGAATGTTTTGATGGCAGCATAGTCCATCTGGTAGAGCACATACCTCCGCTTGTTGGCTGCAGGTATTTCGCTGCCGTCGGACAGGAGGTCGTGTTCCGGATTGATGTAAGGATCGTGGGAGAGCACCACCTGCTTGTCTTTGGTGATGTGCACGTCCATCTCCAGGGTCGTGACCCCCAGGTCCAGCGCCCTGATCATGGCCGGAATGGTGTTTTCAGGCATCAGGCCACGTGCACCCCGATGACCTTCCAGGTCGAAGGCAGGGAGGTGCCGGGTTGTGGTGTCAGGTATAGCGCCGTGTTGTGCAGACATGGTGCATGAGCTTATCAGGTATAGGAAGGAGGCAAAAAGCAGATTTCTGTGCATGCGAAGTTCTTTTCAGCAAAAAAAGCGCATGGGCAGGTATGGCTATACCTCTTAGCAGTTAACAAATCGTTAATTCTTTTAGCTGCCTCCTGCCTGGTTCGGCTTTAGCTTATTCGTCTTCTCCTTCCAGCGCTTCGATCACCTGTTCTTCAAATTCGTCCTGGCTGTCATACTGGGTGAACTCTATGGTTTTGCCTTTGTGCTTCAATTCCTGTACCACGTCCAGCGCCACCACGAGCGGTTCCATTTCACGGCCTACCAGACTGGCATCCCAGTCCGGGCCCAGCAGCAATTGGTCGCCATACATACCCACGCACCAGTTTTCCAGAAACTCTACCAGTGTAATAGACTCTGGCTTGTAATCTGACCAGTCGTCTTCGGCACAGGCTTTGGCGCCATCCGCATTGGACCAGAACAGGATCACCTCTGCATCTTCGTACTCAGCAGAACTGGAAGTAGCCCAGGTATCGTCGTGTGTCAGGCCCCAAACGCTCTCTGTCTCAACGATGCGCTGGATGAATTTTCTGTAATTGGCTTCCATGTTTTCGTTGGTATTCTCTTGCATGGTGATGGTTGGTTTAGCGTGAAAAGATCGTCTAAGGTATGATTATTTGTTGTAATTGCGTGCTCCGAATATACCGCTGCCGACACGTATGAAGGTACTGCCCTCAGCTAAAGCAAGTTCCCAGTCTGAGGTCATGCCCATCGAGATTTCTTTGAAGTCATCGTTGGCGATAAAAAACGTTTCTTTCAGTTTCTCAAAGTAGCCACGCAGCGTTCGGAATTCACCTCGGAGTTTATCCTGGTCATCTGTATTGGTGGCGATGCCCATTACTCCGGTGATACGGATAAAGTGCATGTTGCGGTACTCTTCGCTTTGCAACAGTGCACTGCCTCCTCGTAGCTCATGCCATACTTGGTCTCTTCATCGGCGATGTCGAACTGCAGCATACAGTTGACAGGCAAGGTACGGTTAAACTGCTCTGCTCTTTTATTGATTTCTATCAGCAGTTTGAGGCTGTCTACAGACTGGATAGTGTCGATGAACTGAGCGATCTGCTTTACTTTATTTGTCTGCAGGTGCCCGATGAGGTGCCAGGCGATGTCGTGCGGCAACAGGTCCCTTTTCTCCAGCAACTCCTGTACTTTGTTTTCGCCAAAAATGCGGTGGCCAGCGTTGTAAGCTTCCATGATCATTTCAGGCGGATGCGTTTTAGATACAGCTACCAGGCGGCAGGGCGTGTCGCGCAGTTTCTCATCAAAAAATCGGATATTATCAGCAATTGCAGACATAGTTTTATGTAGTGTGTTCAATCTAATTTTCGCACTTGTATTGATCAGGTATAGGCTGGTTTAAAACGCTTTATTGCTGGTTAAAGCTTGTTAGAAGGTATGGCAAGAACTAAGATCAAAGTTCTATACTTCCCAAACTCTCAAACTCCTAAACCCCTAAACTCCCTAGTCCTCCAACACATTGGTCATAAAGGTATTCTTTAGCGCCATCCAGCCAACAAGTAGCAGCAATGCCCATTTCAGGTATACCTGGTAATAATCGTAAGTGTCCCGGAAGCGTTTCTCCCGTACCTCTGTCTTCTCAAACTGGTTGATGTTTTGAAATACCTCCTGCAGACCGTCACGGGTGTCAGCTCTGAAAAAACGACCTTCTCCGGTCTCTGATATCTCACGCAGGCTTTTTTCGTCTAACTGCGTTTCTACTAACAAGGTTTTGCCATTGGCGTCTACGTCGTAGGGTACGAGGCCGTCTTTCCCTATACCTATGGTGTATACCTTGATCTGATGGGCGTAAGCCAGACGGGCAGCCATGGTGGGGTCGAGGCTACCTGCTGTGTTCTCTCCGTCGCTTATCAGGATGGCTACTTTGGATTTAGCATTTGAGTCGCGCATGCGGTTGATGGCCACTGCCAGGGCACTACCGATGGCCGTGCCATCATTCGGGATCATGCCGTTTTCGATGGAGCGGATGCTTTCGCGTAATAGTTCGTAGTCGGTGGTGAGAGGAGCCAGGGAGTAAGCGTCGCCGGCAAACACCACCACTCCGATACGGTCAGCTACGCGACCGTCTATAAAGTTAATGGCAACGTCTTTGGCAGCTTCCAGTCGGCTCGGTTTGATGTCCTGTAGTTCCATGGACCCTGACACGTCCAGCACCAGCACGATGTCTATACCTTCGGCGGTTTGCTCGACTTGCTCATTTATACGCTGCGGTCGGGCCAGGGCCAGTAGTACCAGCATCACAAACAGCATGTAAACCACATCAGGGACAAAGCGCAGCAGACTGGACCATTGCCACTTTACAGTTCCCTCAAACATGGCCATGTCGAGCTTGCTGCGTGACTTTAAGCGAAGCAGCCCCTTGATCAGGAAGAGGAGGGCACTACCGGCAGGGCATACAGCACCAGTGGGTATACCCAATCAAAAGAGCGCAGTGTGCTCAGGCTAAACCATTCGAGGCTGAGCCAGTCCAGCATGTTATCGTTAAGTCCTAGCATTACCGGTTATTTCGCGATGGGTTTTATATCTGCTTCTGGCAAAGCGGCGCAGCATGCCCAGCGCCTGGTTTGTTTCCTGATCGGGTTCGGCCGTTACGTTTCCGTATATGGCTTTGTCGCACAGGCGAAGCGCCACGTTCACTTGCTCGTCGTCATTGTAATACTCCACAATTTCTTTTGTAGTGAATGAGTTGATGGCGCTTCGCTCCAGTTTAGTGAGGTAGTTTTTCCAAAGGGCCACCGCTTTCTCCATACTCGATGGAACACCCGTTTTTACGAAACGATCGACATGGGAATTATACCTGGAGTTGAAGTACAAGTGGTCTTTTCGTAGTCGGTAGAGCTGGTATTTTGTTTTGATCGTTTGTCCAAACACCAGCCATACCAATGTAATGAATGCAGCGATGGTGACGATCCAGAGCATCAGCACAGGCCAGTCGAAACGCTCCTCTACCGGCGACAGGGTGGTTTGGGTACGTAGTTGCAGCGGTGTGGAAACCTCCTGCACCAGCTGCCGCAATACCACCGACTGCCTCTGCGATACCACCTGCAGGGTGTCTGTGCCCCGTAGTACAATGGCGGCAACTCCAGCGACTGAACAGGCGAGGTATCAAAGGTGCGTAAGGTATATACGGTGCTGTCCGTGCTGATGCCTGCGCGTGTAGCGGTCGGGTAAAACTCCTGTCGCACCAACTCGAAGGGGGCGAAATTGTAAGTGGAGTCTGGCAGGATGACTTCCTGCACGGCCGGGTGCCGGTGCACCAGGGTATAGCGCACAAGCTCCCCGATATGCACGGAGTCCTTGCTGAAGCTGCCAGCCGGTGGCAGCAACTGCTGTGCCTTTGCACTCAGAGTAAGGAAACAAAAAAGTATAAGCAGGGAGTTACGCACTTTTCTTGGATGTTCGGTTACGAAGGCGGAACAGGTTTACCAGCTGCATCACATAGTCTTCATTGGCCTGTATGGCCAGGTAGTTGGCCTGGTATTTCTGGCAGATCCGGATCACCCTGTCCTGGTTCTGTTTGTACTGGGCAAAATAATGCTCTTTGAATTCTGCGCCGGAGGTATTGAGCCAGATTGTCTTACCCGTCTCCTTATCGACCACTGGCACAATGCCCAGGCTTGGCATATTGCGCTCACGCAGGTCGAGCAACTGTATCACGATCAGGTCATGGCGCTTTGCGAGCATGGCCAGTTCCTTTTCATAATTTACATCAATGAAATCGGAGATAAGTAGGATAATGCTGCGGCGCTTGACAATATCGAGTGTGAGCTTGATGCCGGCTGCCAGATTGGTTTTAACTGATTTAGGAGTCAGCTCGTGCAGCGCTTTAATCAAGGTATAAGCCTGTTCTATACCTTTGGCGGGCTTTATGTACTTCTCTTTCTGATCACTGAAGCAAATAATGCCGATCTGGCTTTGCTGGCGGGCGGCTGCAAGGGAAAGCACTCCGCAGATCTCTTTGCCAACATCCAGCTTGTGCTGGCGCCTGTGCCACGGTCTGGGAGGCGCTTACGTCCAGCATCAGAAACACGGACTGCTCTTTTTCCTCCCGGTAGGTTTTCACGAGGTGCCATGCCCCTTGGCCGATACGTGCCAGTCGATCGAGCGCACGTCGTCGCCGTACTGGTAAGCGCGCACGTCATCAAACTCCAGCCCTGTTCCTTTAAAAACAGAATGGAAGTCACCCTGCATCTGGGTGTTGATGGCTTTGCGTATGCGTATCTCGTACTTGCGCAGCTTTTGAACAAGTTCCTTCATAAGGGTAGGGGCTTTGCCTCAGATTTTAAAATTAGGACATATTCCCGTAATATTACATTCGTGAAACGAATTTTATACCTACTTTCCTTTGTCGTGCTGACTGGCTGTGGCCAGAGCAGCGAAAAGCGGCCCGCTGACCTGCTGCCTGAGCAGAAGATGGTGCAGATCCTGGCTGATGTGCATATTGCCGAAGCCCGCATCGAAAACCATGTTCTGTACCCGGACACCGCCCTGATGGTCTTCAACAAAGAACAAAAGCAGATTCTGGTGCAGCATGGTGTAGAAGAAGAAGACTTCAGGAAAACCTATCGCTACTATCTGAACAACCTTGGGCAGATGGACCGCCTCTACGAAATCATTCTGGACACCCTGAGCGTGCGCGAAGCCAAACTGCGTTCCATTGATACAACTGGAGCTGAGCCTGGTCGCAGACCCAGATTGGAGGGCATGCAGGAGGCTTATTAATTTAAATCAGTTTGCTTCCGTTTGGTACTGGGCCGGCCGGTTGCGCCAGCACTATATCCCCGTGCTCGTCCGCAAAGCCTGTCACTAATACCTCTGACATGTATTTCCCGATCTGTTTGTTTCCCAGGTTAGCGACACACAGTACCTGCTTCCCAGGCAGGTCATTTAACGTATAGTGCTTCGTGATCTGGGCACTCGATCTTTTCATACCCAGCGGCCCCAGGTCGATCAGGAGCTTATAAGCAGGTTTACGGGCTTCCGGAAAATCTGTGGCCTCTACTATGGTGCCTACCCGGATATCTGTTTGTTCAAAATGCTGCCATGTAATGGTCGGCATGGCCTCTGCGGGTGTGTGCATGGTATTGTCAGTTTTACTCAGCCAAGTTACAGATTTTGCTTTAAAAATTAGCCAGTTGCGGTTGGTGCTGTGCCCCGCGGTAACATTAGGCCTATACCCGCGTATCCTATGCAACTGGCTTTCTTACTGTTAAAAGAGCTAAAAGTATAAGTCAGACAAAGCTATTGCAAAACCTTAAAACTATGAAAAGAGAATCCGGAGCTAGTTTCCTGTGTGGGTAGAGAACATATCGATGCCTGTTACCAACCCCTTAGTAGACAATATAAAATGTGATGTCTGTGTTGTCGGCGCAGGTATAGCAGGCCTGACAACGGCCTATCTGCTGGCCAAAGAAGGCCGTGACGTGGTATTGCTCGAGGCCAAGGAGATAGGCGGTGGAGAAACCAGCCGCACGACGGCTCACCTGTCCAATGCTCTGGACGAGCGATTCGACGAACTTATCCGTCTTTTTGGAGAAGATGGTGCCCGCTTGGCCGCCCAAAGCCACGGAAAAGCGATTGATAAGATTGAAGAAATCATCAAAGATGAAAAAATAGACTGTGATTTTGCAAGGGTAGACGGCTACCTCTTTGCCACCGACAACCAGCAACAGGAAGACCTGATGCGGGAACTGGAGGCAGTCCAGAAAATAGGCTGGCTGGATGTTGTGCTGCGAAAGCACAGTCCGCTGAGCACCCTCACCGAATTCCCTTGTCTGCAATACCCGAATCAGGCGCACTTTCATGTGCTGAAATACCTGTCTGCCCTGGCAAATGCCTTTATCAATGCTGGAGGCCGCATCTTTACCAAAACTAAGGTGGAGCGATTCGATACTGGTCCGGTTGTATCCGTAGTTTCCCATGACGGACATGCTGTTGCAGCAAACCACCTCGTCGTGGCTACTAACACACCGATCAATGACATGGTGACGATGCACACAAAACAGGCACCCTACCGCACTTACGCCATTGGCCTGGCAGTGCGCCAGGGGGAGGTGCCCGACGCATTGTACTGGGACATGGAAAATCCGTATCACTACGTCCGTCTGCTCAGAGGCAAGGCTGGCGGAGAGGATGGAGAGGGACTGGATCTGCTGATCGTGGGAGGCGAAGATCACAAAACCGGGCAGGCCGATCACCTGAGTCAGCGATTTGATTCACTGGAGCGCTGGACCCGTAAACATTTCCCGATGGCTAAAGACGTTATGTACCGCTGGTCTGGTCAGGTGTTTGAGCCAGTGGATGGCCTTGCCTTCATTGGCCGCAATCCTGGTGACAGCGATAATGTGTACATTGCCACTGGCGACTCGGGCCATGGCATGACTCACGGTACGATAGCTGGTATGCTGATCGCAGACCTGATACAGGGTAGGCCGAACCCATGGGAGAAGCTGTACGACCCGGGCCGCAAGAGCACCAAGTCTGTAGGGGAGTTTTTGAAGGAAAATATTAACGTGGCCGCGCAGTTCAAAGACTATGTGACGCCAGGAGAGGTAGAGGACCCCATGGAAGTACTGCCAGGAACCGGCAGAATTATGCGTAAAGGGATGGCTAAAGTAGCGGTCTACTGCGATCAGGACGGGGTGCGGCACCAATGCTCTGCAGTATGCACCCATTTGGGCTGCGTCGTACACTGGAACGAGGTTGAAAGCTCGTGGGACTGCCCATGCCACGGCTCCCGTTTCGATCCGTTTGGGAGAGTTATTACCGGACCAGCTAGCAAGGACCTGGGCCCGGCATCATAAGGAACGGTAACCGGAAACAGAAAGCCCTGCTTTACGATAGCGTAAAGCAGGGCTTTATTGAATCATGTTTTATTTCCAGGCGTCTAACTCCTGGAGGCGATGTGAAATCCGCTCCGACCAATCCTGCTGTACCTGTGCATCCAGACCATGGCGTGACAGCTTGTCGAACTGATCCTGCTCTGCTTTCCAGGCTTTGAATGCGTTGCCAACGGTTGCGTTCAGGTTTGTTTTCAGGTTACCGCAGGAAATACCCAGTTCCTTCAGTTCTTTGCGCAGCATGCGGGCATGTACTTCCGTCAGATCGAAATGCAGTTGCTCATGTGCCAGCAGCTTCTCAGACTGCTTGTTCTTGGACCAGGACTCTCCGGGTAGGAACACGCACTTCACCTCGTAGTAAAACTTATTGTCTTTGCAACGGGCGTCTACGGCCAGGTTGGCAGCCGTCAGGGCATGGTGTGGGTTATTCGACTCAGGCGTCCCCCTGAAATCTTCCCAGTTTAGCTTCCGGGTTGCAGACCAGGCCAGCTGTTCATTGTTTGAAACACTGAGGCTGGCTGGGTTCGGAACATAAATAACAGAGGCCGGCGAACCGGCTGGGGTTGGATAGGGCATAAGCAGGCCTACCAACAGGCTAAGGAGTAGAGTGATAATAAACATCGGCTAAAAGTTTAAAAAGTCTCTATCGGGGCAACACTGGCTCCTGTAAATAGGTGCCACTATTGCATTATTTTATTTACTAAGCCTACTGCTTAGCATTTTAAAGCGCCAGAATAGTAATATAGCAGCAACTGATAAGCCAACTAACAGACCAGTCCAGACACCGTTCACACCGAAATCAAGTTTAAAGCAAAGCACATAACCAACCGGCAGACCAATTACCCAATAAGCAATAAGTGAGATGAGACTAGGTATCCGCACATCTTCCAGACCACGCAGAGCACCAAGTCCCACTACCTGCACACCGTCCGAGATCTGGAAAAGTGCAGCAATAATCAGCAGGGTAGCGGCTATCTCGATCACCACCGGATCGTCTATGTACAGGGAAGGTATGAAATTTTTGCCAGCAATCATAAGAAGACCGCTGCCCATCATGAACAGGGTGCCCATGACAAAGCTACTGATACCAGCCACCTGCATGGACCTGTAGTTTCGGAGTCCTTTCTGATTGCCTACCCGTATGGTCGCCGCCGCCGCGATGCCGCTGGCCATCATGTAAGTAACAGAAGCCACATTGATGGCAATCTGATGTGCGGCCAGTTCACGCGCTCCCAGCCAGCCGATCATAATGGCCGAGAAACTGAAAGCACCCATTTCAAACACCATCTGGCCTGAGATGGGGAGTCCCAGTCGGAAAATGTGGTACATGTGCACAAGAGACAGGTGCCGGAAGGTGAGGAACCGATGGAATGCGGCAAATCGTTTGGCATAGAGCACATAGCCTCCCATCATCATGGCCATGATAATGCGCGAGATCAGGGTTGCCCAGCCTGCGCCTACCAGTCCCATCGGCTCAAAACCCAGTTTACCAAATATCAGAATGTAGTTGAGCACCACGTTGAGAGCATTGGCAATGATGGAGATGTACATAGCCTGCTTTGTGAGCGAGAGCCCTTCCGCAAACTGGCGGAAAGCCTGAAACACCATCAGCGGTACCATGGACAGGAACAGGATATTGATGTAAGGTATAGCCTGCCGGACTACTTCATCCGGTTGCTGGAGCAAGGTGATGTAAGGCGAAAGAAAGTAACCAGCTATAAAAAGAACCACCCCCAGCAACAGGTTGGAAAATAAGCCATTAAGCAGAAGCAGGGAAATGCGGGTATAATTACGCCGGCCGTCTGCCGCAGCAATCAGTGGTGTGATGCTGTAGGAAACGCCCAGGCCGAATACCAGCGTGATCGTAAAAATACTGTTGCCCAGTGAGGCAGCCGCTAGGGGAATCGTACCGATCTGCCCCACCATCAGGCTATCGAACACACTCACCATAATGTGCCCCAGCTGACTTAGCACGACAGGATATGCCAGCAGGAAATTTTTACGGAAGTGCTCTTTGTATTCTTCGGATCTCATAGGGCTTCTGGAAAAGGACTGCAAAATTAGCTTTTTTTCCCTTGCCCTGCACCTTATGATTTTATAGTGCTTGATGATGATATGGTCAGCTGGCTTTTCTGAGGTTGCGCAGTTTCGTCAGGATTGCCTTTGCCGGTATTGGCAGTAGCACAAGCGCAGCTGTCAGGACGATCTTTTTTGTATTCATGAAAGTGTTAAATTGGGTAATGCAGAGAGATTAAACAGCTTTAAAAAGCATATCCGCAAAGCCGCCTTCTTCATCCAGGTAGGAGGTGACGAATTCGAACCCGGCCAGGCGACCCGTTTCAGTGGTCTGCGGCAGTGTATACTTATGTGAGCTCTCCGTATGGATCGCCTCCCAGGCAGTAAACGAATAACGCTCCTGTGTAGCTTCCAGGTATACCTCCTGGTCACGTTGGCTTACCAGAAAGCTTTTCATTACCCCCAGCTGTGGATCGTACAGGGCATAGTGTTTGAAGCCATTCAGGTCAAAATTACCTCCTAATTCTCTGTTGATGCGCTCCAGCAGGTTCATATTAAAGGCAGCTGTTATACCGCTGGCATCGTTGTAGGCTGCCAGGATAGTCCCTGGATCTTTGCGTAAATCCACGCCGAGCATGAAAAGATCCCCTGGCTGCAGATGCTGCCTGATCTGGCAGATAAAGTCCTGCCCCTCTTCACGCTCAAAGTTGCCAATGTTGGAGCCCAGGAAGAGGACGACCTTTCGTTCGTTCAAGTGTTGCTCGAGCCACTTCAGGCCTGTGATATACTCTGCCACTACTGCGCGCACATGCATTTCTGGGTGCTCCTGCCGCAGGTCCTTGCCCAGTTCCTGCATCGCAGACCCCGATATATCCATGGGTACATAATCAAAGGGCTTCTCCTGCTTTACCAGTTCCTGCAACAGCAGATTGGTTTTCATGGCATCTCCTGCACCCAGGTCTACCAGGTGAAAGAAGCCATCAGCGGCAAATGCACTGACCATAGCCGACCGGTGCTGCTGCATCAGACTATACTCGGCCCGCGTCAGGTAATACTCGGGCAGGGCCATGATCTGCTGGAATAGCCTGCTTCCCTTGGCATCATAAAAGTAGCGGGAAGATAATTGCTTGGGGCTCTGGCCTAGGCCTTCAGCTACATCTTTGGCAAACTCAGCTCTGTCCTGGCTGCCGTCTGTCTTTCTGGAGAGGTCAATCAGCGTATTAGGGGTTGTTTGTAAAAGCATAGTTTTATTGTGCCAGTCTTATTCCGGAGAATTGCCAGCGTTTGTCGGGGTGAAAAAAATTACGGTAAGTGGTTCTGATATGGCGCTCAGGCGTTGCGCAGGAACCACCCCGCAACACCATCTGGTTGACCATAAACTTCCCATTGTACTCACCCAGTGCGCCGGCGCCGGTCGAGAATCCAGGGTAGGGGTGATAGGCACTGTAGGTCCACTCCCAGGAATCCCCATAAAGCTGCTGCATACCTGTGCCTGAGGTAGCAGCCTTGGGTTCATACATACCTGTTTCCTGAAAGTTGCCTTCAACAGGTGGGTATACCTGCGAAGCCGCCTCCCATTCAAACTCCGTCAAGAGGCGCTTTCCTGCCCAGGTGGCATAGGCCTGTGCCTCATAGAAACTGATGTGGCTGACTGGTTTGTGCAAGTCCAGCTTTTCTAGTCCATGCATAGTAAACTGATACCAGTCCCCGTCCTGCTCCAGCCAGTATAAGGGGGCTTTGAGATTATCTCTCCGTACCATGGCCAGTCCCTCGTCCAGCCAGAAACGGAAATCGCTATACCCGTCCTCCTGCATAAACTCCAGGTATTCCCTGTTGGTTACCAGCCGGTTCATGATCTGAAAGTCGGCAAGCAGCACCTCGTGCACACCCAGCTCGTTGTCGAAGCTGAAACCCTCTCCCTGAAAACCGATGCGGTAGATGCCGCCGGGCACTTCCAGAAATGCTGCCTCTCCCGGATTGGATGCCTGTGGAACTGACACTGCTTCGTGGTAAGCAGGTAAAAGCGCGTTGGTGCTAAGAATATACTTGATATCGGTGATAAGGAGTTCCTGGTGCTGCTGTTCATGTTGCAGACCCAGTTCCAGTACAGGCAGCAACTCTTCCAGCTTTTCGTCGCTCAGCGTGTTCAGTAGCTCACCCATATGTTCATTCACATGGCGCCGGTAAGCATAAACATCCCGAAGGGGAGGTCGGGTAAGTGTGCTTCGCTCTGCCCGCTGCACCCGGTTGCCTACCGTATTATAGTAGGAGTTGAACAAAAAGGCATAGCTTGGATGAAACACCCTGTAGTTTTTGAGGTATGGCCCTAATACAAACTGCTCGAAAAACCAGGTAGAATGGGCCATGTGCCATTTTGGTGGACTCACATCCACCATCGGTTGCACCACAGTATCTTCTGGTTCGAGGGGAGCGCAAATTTTTTCAGTCTGAGTCCGGATCTGGTTAAACCGCTCGAGCGTGGTCTTGTTGATAGAAGCAGTCAGTATGTTCATAGGCATCTGGGGTATGCTGGAGATACAGAAGCAGGTTAATGCAGCGGAGGGAATGCATTAAAGTGCTTCTAACTGTCGTATTAACTCATTTTCTACGTACTTTGTTTTCGATAAGCCGATATTGGTAAGACTAATCTGATGCTATTATGCCTTTATTTCTGACAGTTACGCCTCATCAACTTCAGTTTAAATTTGATGCCCGCACCTCACGTGGCGCTATGCGAACGCATCAGGTATACTACCTGCACCTGCACGATTCGGACAGGCCTGGGATAATAGGAGTGGGTGAGTGTGCGCCACTTCCTGGCTTGAGCATCGATGCACGTCCTGACCTTGCGTCAAAACTTAACCAGCTATCGGAGGACGTTCGGCAGCGGCAATTCACAGCAGATGAGCTGCAGATGCTTTTAAAGTCTGATGAACTAGTCGAGTGGCCATCCATACGGTTTGCGCTCGAATCAGCATGGCTGGATCTGCATCAGGGGGGCAGGAAGATACTATTTGAGAATGACTTTAGTCAGGGGACCACAGGTATACCGATCAATGGTTTGGTCTGGATGGGGGAGAAGGATTTTATGCAGCAGCAGATCAGTATGAAGCTGGATGAAGGCTATACCTGCCTGAAGCTGAAAATAGGCAGTCTGGATTTTGCCACCGAACTTGACATACTGCATCAGATCCGTGAGGTGGCCGGGCCGGAAAACCTGACGATTAGAGTAGACGCAAACGGTGCTTTTGCCCCGGATGAAGCCTTTCGGAAACTGGAGCGCCTGGCCAGGTATAGCCTGCATTCCATCGAACAACCCATCCGGCAGGGGCAGCCTGAACAGATGCAGCAACTCTGTGCCTATACGCCTGTACCTATCGCCCTTGACGAAGAACTGATCGGGGTGCAGGATGCCACGAAACAGGTTGCATTATTAGACTTTATAAAGCCGCAATACATCATCCTGAAGCCAACCTTAGTAGGAGGACTGCAAGCGAGTGCTGACTGGATCGATATGGCAGTACAGCGCGACATTGGCTGGTGGATGACTTCAGCACTGGAATCGAACATCGGGCTCAATGCGATCAGTCAGTTCACGGCCAATTACGCGATCGATATGCCGCAGGGACTGGGGACTGGCCAGCTTTACCACAACAATGTGGCTTCTCCACTTCAGATAGACAAAGGCTGGCTCCGGTATGGGGATGGCTCCTGGGGCGAACTGCCGCAATAGGTTGTCTATACCTTAGTGAGAGCTATAAACAAAGGCGGCTGCAAATCTTGCAGGCCGCCTCTGTTTAAGCTGGTATGTCTATTAGTTTGATCCCGGACGACCGCGGTACATTCCCGGACCACGCTGCATGTTCTCTTCAGTAGCCGGTGCTCCTTTGAAGCTGCGGATGTTATAAGAGAAAGTCAGCATGAAGAAGCGCTGCAGCACAGTGGACTGCACATCCTCTACATAAGACTCCGTGATATTGCGACGAATGCTCACGTTTTGGTTCATCAGGTCATTCACGCTCAGGCTGATCTCACCCTGTTTGTCTTTGAAGATCTTCTTGCCAAGGCTCATGTTCCAAAGCAGGAAGCTGTTGTCCACGCCCGCTGAGAGACCAGAGTTGTACTGGTGGTTCAGCTCGGTGCGGTATACCAGATCTTTCCAAAGAATCCAGTTATAGCGAACGCTGGTGTTCTGGTTGAAGTAATTGTTGTTCTGAGTCGTACGCAGTGTGTTTGACACAATGTTGTAGCTCGAGAAAGTGGACACTGTGAAGTCTATTTTTTCGCTGATGTTGCTGCTGATATTAATGCCGGCACCCAGGTTAGTGTTGTTGGCATAGTTGATCTGTTCGTCAATCATACCTGGTATTCTGGAATAACCCACCGTACCATTCACATTAAAGTTAGAGCTGATAAAGTTAAGCGGCTGCCCGTAGTTAAAGAATGAACGCACATTGTAGTGCCCATCCAGGTTTACAGGGCGGCTCAGGCGGGCACCCGGGCGCAATTCATATCCTTCAGCTATACCTTCCGGTACGTTTGTCGTGTACACGCTGTTGGCCACGTAGTTGTTGGTCATCGTACCGAACATGCCGATAAAGAACACGCGGTTTGTCTCCGCATTGAAGTTGCGGTAGCGGATGTTCAGACGGCTCTGGTAATCTTGATCCAGGTCTGCGTTACCGATGCGTGCCTGCAACGGGTTAGAGATGTCCAGCACTTCCTGCAGCTGCTCTACAGATGGCACGTTGGTGCTGGTTCTGAAGTTCAGGGTCAGGTTCTGAGAGTTAGAGAACTTGTACTCGTACTCAGCCGACGGGAGGAAGTTGTTGAACTTACGCTCCAGTGGAGCCAAATCAACCGGGAACTGGCTGTCCGTGTTCAGTGTCGCGTACTGGTAACGGGCATTCAGCTGAAGTCTGGCTTTGTCGTCGCGGTACTGGTAGCTTGGGCCTATGTTCTGAGAGAGGTAATCGCTCTTGAAGGTGCTGCTCAGCGGTGTATTGAAGTTTGTATATCCACCGGCTGTTTCCATGTAGTCGTAGGTTCTGCGGTCTGAGTCACGCATCTGGTTGCCAATGCTATACTCTAACTGCCAGCGGGATTTTTCACCCAGGCGCTGCGAGTAGTTGGTGCTGCCTGACCAGCTGAAGTTTTTGCGGTCCAGGCGAATGTACTGGTCGCGGAGCACGTTTCTATCAGGGTTTTCAAAGTTCTCGGTCTGCTCAAACTGATAGCCATCTCCTTCTACATTGTTGATGCTCGTGTTGAAGTTAGTCGTCAGAATGCGGCCAGAGTCACCGAAACGCTTTGAATAGAGGATGTTGTTGTTGAAGTTGAAGGAGGTGTTGTCAGAGCTTGCGCGGTTAAGCGACTCCGAAAGCGTGCCTTCCAGATCAAAGGTGCGGGCGTTTCTGCCAGTAAAGCTGTTATCATTCTGCACACGCAGGCTAGGAGTTACCAAAAGGCGGTTGTTCTCATTGATGTTGTACTGCAAACGCATGTTCAGGCGATGACCGTCTTCACGGTCTCGGTTGTCGGCATACTCAGTATACTGCAGACCAGCATCATCGGAAACAAAGTCACGGAAACGGTACTGGTCGTTGATGATATCGCGGTTGGTGTAGTTGTAGTTGGCGCTCACATCCATTTTCTTACCCCACTTGTCCTGGTAGTTGATGCCGAAGTTGTTGGTGTTGATAATACCAATCGGGGAGCCACCGCCCCAGCCGCCTCTTCGACCACGCATGCCACCACCTGGTGTTTCACCGATCGAGAAGTCAAACATGTTGATGTTGTTGGTCAGGCCTGTTACCGTGATGCGACGGTCGTTGTTGAAGTAGTTGACAGCGGCACCGGCCATGTACCGGTCATCAGTACCGTAGCCCGCGGAGATCTTACCCGTATAACCCTGACGGCGGTCTTTGCGGGTTATGAAGTTGATCGTCTTGAGGCGGTTGCCATCATCAAAGCCACTGAAGGCAGCCTGATCGCTCTGGGCGTCAAATATCTGCACATTCTCGATCATGTCAGAAGAGATGTTACGCATGGCCGAGGTTACATCCTCACCGGTATAGCGCTTTCCGTCGATCATCACCTGGCGTACTTCTTCGCCCTGTGCCTGAATACGACCATCCTGTACCTGCACTCCCGGCATTTTAGTCACTAAGTCCTCGGCACTGGCATCAGGCGCTGTCTTGAAGGCCTTGGCATTGAATTGGGAAGTATCACCTTTTTGCTCACCAAGCGGTGCACGGCCGATAATCTGCACTTCACCCAGTCTGGTGTTTTGCTCCTGCATGCTCAGCACACCCAAATTGACAGGTGCCTGTGCCACCTGCACCGGCTTTGACAGCATGTCATAACCCAGGAAACGAACCTCCAGGGTATAATTACCAGAAGGAACCCGCTCAAAGCGGAAAGCGCCCTGGCCATCAGTCATCGTGGTCAGGATTGCCTCGCTGGCTGCACGCTTCATTACGACGCTGGCGCCCGGCAAGCCGCTTTTGTCCGTGGCACTCTGCACCGTGCCGGTTACGGTTTGTGCGTATACCTGTGAAAAGCTGATCAACATGATCAGCAGAGAGAATAATTTTCTCATCAGATTGTAGAATTGAGTAGTAGTGATGGTCTATTAAGTAATCGGATAATTAAGCGTAAGATCATCAGCAAGCGGTATGGAGCCCTGCTGTTGCTATCTTTAGAATACAGAAGGGAGGCTAAGGTTTAAACATTAGCTAGAAATATTTTCAGAACAGGATGAACGGGCAGATAATGCCGATAAACTGCGTTGGCAGGCAGACAAACCTGTCTCAGCGAGACCGTCGTCAAATCTCGCGGATAGGAGTACATGCTCTTTTGGGCTTCAAACAGAAGGGGTGTAAAATCCGGCTAGCGGTACTTTTCCCGTAACAGTTCAGCTACTTTTACCATACCTGTGCTGGCTTTCTCTTCGAACAGATGCAGGTTTGGCCGGGGCCGCATATAGGGGAGATTGGGGTCTACCACAAAGATCGGCGCTTCATCCGGAACCAGGTCCACAAGACCGGCAGCGGGATATACCACCAGGGAGGTGCCCACAACCAGAAAGATATCTGCACACAAAGTTTCTGCCATGGCCTGCTCCATCATCGGAACAGGCTCGCCAAACCACACGATATTGGGGCGGAGCTGGGAGCCGCGTGCACATTTATCGCCGAGGTTCAGCTGCCAGCCTTCTATCGGATAAACCAGCTTAGGATCAAGTGTACTGCGGCTCTCGAAAAGTTTACCATGGAGGTGAATCACATCAGTAGAGCCGGCCCGCTCGTGCAGGTCATCCACGTTCTGCGTAATGATCTTGACCTCAAAGTCCTGCTCTAGTTCAGCCAGTATTTTGTGGCCGGCATTGGGTTGAACGTTGTGTGCATTTTTCCGTCGCTGGTTGTAGAAGTCCAGCACAAGTTCCGGATTCTTACGCCAGCCTGTGGGGAGGCCACTTCCATCACATCATGCCCTTCCCAAAGTCCGTTTGCATCGCGGAAGGTAGCGATGCCGCTTTCCGCACTTATACCTGCTCCTGTAAGCGCTACAATTCTTTTCTTAGACATGCATCTGCTGATTTGATCTCCTGTAATTTACTCTGTGTACGCCATTCGGGTTTATTTATCCGCAGGGTGATCCTATAGAAAACCTTATACCTATACCTGCAGAAGGGACGTAAAAAAGCCGCTCATTTTAGAGCGGCTTTTCCTGGTTATTTCTTCTTCGCCGTGCCCGTTTTCTTGGCGGCCGGTTTTTTAGCGGCGGCCTTCTTGGCAGCTGTTTTCTTGGTGGCCGGTTTCTTTTCAGCTGTGGCTGTTTCGGCTTTCTTCTTGAATCCGCCACGACCCTTCTTCTCGGGTGTCTGCTCCGCCAGGTCCAGACATTCCTGCAGGGTAAGATCAGCCGGTTCTTTCCCTTTCGGGATCTTCACGTTTTTCTTGCCCACTACGATGTAAGGGCCATACCTGCCATTGAGCACCTGCACATCCGGATTTTCCGGGAAAGTCTTGATGAGTTTTTCGGCATCGGCCTTCCGCTTCGCTTCAATGAGAGCAATGGCTTCATCTGCCGTTACCGTCATCGGGTCCAGTGTCTTGGGCAGAGAGTAGAACTTGCTGGCGTGGCTGATGTAAGGACCGAAGCGACCGATGGCAGCCTTCATCTCCTTGTCCTCATACACCCCGACGATGCGTGGCAGTTTGAACAAGTCCAGGGCGTCTTCCAATGTCAGGCTTTCTATGAACTGGCCTTTGCGCAGGCTGGCGTAGACTGGTTTATCACCTGTATCCGGATTTTCTTCTCCCAGCTGCACGTAGGGACCGAAGCGTCCTAGTTTGGCTATGATCTTCTGCCCTGACACAGGATCTATACCTATCTCACGTGCACCAGAAACGTCGGCACGGTTAATGTTTTCGCTGTTTTCAATGCGCTTATGGAATTTCTCGTAGAAATTCTCCAGCATTTGTTCCCATTCCTGCTGCCCGTGAGCGATCTCGTCAAACTCAGCCTCTACACGGGCTGTGAATGAGTAATCGATCACATTCGGGAAATGTTCTACCAGGAAATCGTTCACCACCATGGCCATATCCGTGGGGAAGAGCTTGCTCTTCTCCGCACCTGTGATCTCGGTTTTGGTCTGCGCGCTGATCTGGTCATTTTTAAGCGTCAGGACGTTGAACTTGCGCTCTTTACCTTCTCTGCTGTCCTTCTCAACATAACCACGTTTCTGGATAGTTGAGATGGTAGGAGCGTAGGTAGATGGTCGGCCTATACCCATTTCTTCCAGTTTTTTTACTAGGCTGGCTTCTGTATACCTTGGCGCAGGACGGGAGTAGCGCTGTGTTGCCTGCATCTGACGTAAGCCAAGCTGCTGGCCTATACTTAATGGTGGCAACATGCCCTTTACATCCTCGTCACTGCCTTCTTCATCGTCTTTCGACTCGATGTATACCTTCAGGAATCCCTCGAACTTGATCACCTCTCCGGTAGCCACCAGTTTGTCGGGCTGCGTGGAGATATCGATCGTGGCAGTTGTTTTCTCAATCTCGGCATCAGCCATTTGAGAGGCAATGGCACGCTTCCAGATCAGTTCGTACAGTCGCTGCTCGTTGCGGTCGCTGCTCGCTACCATTTGCGAGAAGTCGGTTGGGCGGATGGCCTCGTGTGCCTCCTGCGCTCCGGAAGACTTCGTTTTGAAACGACGGGTCTTCACGAACTTCTCCCCAAAGGAGTTGCGTATCGCGCTGGATGCGCCTTGGATCGCCTCGTCCGATAAGTTGAGGGAGTCAGTACGCATGTAGGAGATTTTACCAGCCTCGTACAGGCGCTGTGCTACCGTCATGGTCTGGGCAACTGAGAAGTACAGCTTGCGGCTGGCCTCCTGCTGCAGGGTAGAGGTCGTAAAAGGAGGGGCGGGGCTGCGCTTGAGCGGTTTCGTCTCCAGGTTGCCAATTGTATAGTCAGCTCCGACACATCGTTGCAGGAAAGCCTGTGCCTCTTCCTCGGTTTTGAATTTAGCAGGCAACTCCGCCTCCAGGGTTTTGCCCTGCACATCAAACTGAGCAGTGATCCGGAAGCTCGACTCAGCGTTGAACTTCTCGATCTCACGCTCACGCTCCACCACCAGGCGCACAGCCACAGACTGCACACGACCAGCTGAGAGGCCTGTTTTGATCTTTTTCCAGAGTACCGGTGAGAGCTCAAAACCTACCAGGCGGTCCAGCACGCGGCGGGCCTGCTGCGCATTCACGAGGTCCATGTCGATACCACGCGGTGTGCTGATAGCGTTAAGGATAGCGTTTTTGGTGATTTCCCGGAAAACAATGCGGCGTGTTTTGGCTTCGTTCAAGTTCAGGGCTTCGGTCAGGTGCCACGAAATGGCTTCTCCTTCGCGGTCGTCGTCCGATGCGAGCCATACCGTTTCGGCTTCCTTGGCAAGTTTCTTTAGCTGTGAAACGACGTCTTTTTTGTCGCTCGATATCACATAAGTGGGTTTAAACTTATTTTTGATATCGATGGCGTTGTTGTCTTTAGGCAGGTCCCGCACATGGCCGAAACTCGATTTCACCACAAAATCTTTTCCCAGGTATCCTTCAATCGTTTTGGCCTTGGCCGGTGACTCGACTATGACTAGATTTTTTATCATCCTTTATATTTAGGGGCGATTCATTTGAATTTTGCCCAAAGTTCAAATTTTTTTTCAAACATATACAACCTGAAATTGATAACATAGGTTTAACATGCCATCATTGTTTTGGTGAACAGGCTGTTTTATTAGCTTAACTATCTATACGGACCACTTTTATAATTATATGCAACGATTGTTAGTCATTTGCCGCCACGCAGAGTCAAATGATCCCTTCCCGCTCCAACCAGACTTTGAACGGGAACTCACAAAAAACGGACAGCATCAGGCGAGAATAACCGGGCAGTGGCTCCGTGACACGTTCCAGAAGGTTGATATGATCCTGAGCAGCCCGGCCCCACGTGCCGGTCTGACCGCCAGGCTATTGGCTGACAAGCTATACTTTGATGAGGAGCGGATTGATTACGTCCCTGACTTCTACAATGCACGAGAAAATGTGCTGGCTAAGGTACTGGGCAAGCTTCCGGACCATGTGACGCGTGTGCTGCTGGTCGGGCACAACCCAGGTATAACAAGCCTTGTTCGTACCCTGACTGAGCAGCATGTCGCTTACCTCGAGCCGGCTGGGCATACGCCATCAAGTTCGATCTGGACACCTGGCAGGACCTGCATGTTAAAAGCGGAAAGCTGGAATCAAGCTTTATACAAGCTTAAAGTGCAGGCATTATTTGTCAGTTTTTTTTGATAGCTTTAGAAACTCATTACTATTTGCACCTATACCTGATCATCAAGAAGCTGGATGAAAACTAAAATAGTAGCTGTGATTAACCAAAAAGGTGGCACAGGTAAAACAACTACCACCATCAACCTAGGCAGTGCACTAAGCAAATTAGGATATAAGGTCCTGCTGGTTGATCTCGACCCTCAGAGCAATTTATCCTATAGTCTTGCTGTCTCTTCGCCTGATCAGACACTGGCCGAGGCTTTTCTGGGGTCACAATCCTTCAAAGACATTATAGTTGAAAAAGATGGCCTTTGGGTAGCTCCGGGGTCGAACGAACTGGTGGATGTAGAGATATCGCTGGTTTCGCAGCCGGACAGGGAGCAGTTCCTCAAAACCATGCTCTCGCAGGTCAAAGGGTTTGATTATGTGCTGATTGACTGTCCACCATCGCTTTCAGTCCTAACACTGAATGCACTGACAGCCTCGCAAGAAGTACTCATACCTTTGCAAATGGAGGTACTGACCCTGCAGGCCTGGACCAGATCATGCAGACGATTGCCAAAGTAAAAAAAGCATTTAATCCGAAACTTAAAATCAAAGGGATCGTAGTGGTCATGTTTGATGTGCGTCGCAAGCTGAGTCAGGAAGTGCTTGCATACCTGCGCGAGAACGTGAAAGAAAAAATATTTGGCAGTCAGATCAGACTCAATGTAAAGCTGGCAGAAGCACCTTCTTTTGGCAAAAGTGTGTTAGACTATGATAACGCTTCCAATGGGGCGAAAGACTACACCGCACTTGCCGCTGAGTTTTGTCAGGTATAACGTTAGCTTGCAAACAATCGCTATTTTTGAGTAAATTGCCGTAACATTCCCCTTGTACTGTTCAGCCTGTCAGTCTAAAACTGATGCTGACGAAGGGTCGGACAGATGACAAACCCCATACAACCCTAAACATATGGCCTTAGGTAAAAATTTGAAGCTGAGCAAGGAAAAGCTCATCAGTGACGTAGAAACCAGCCAGTCAGAAAAGTCGACTCCGTCGCGTGCGAAAGCCAAGCAGCAGACGCCCGTTGCCACAACTACCGTGGAAGAGAAGCCGGAGACGTCCAAGCCAAAACAGGAAAGCGCAACTACCGCTGCCTCGTCAGCAAAGCCAGAAACATCTGATGCTGCTGGCAGAAAAGATGCTGGAACCAGCTCGCTTGCAGTGAAAAGTGCCCCTAATGGCAAGCAAAGCCGCAAGCAGGTGTTGCCTTCAAGCCCTGAGTACATCAGCGAACAGTTGAACAAAGTGCTTTATGCACTTGATGCCTTTAAGAAAGGGGATATCTCAGTTCGCCTGACAAAGCAGAACGACGACATCTTTGCTGAGATCGCCGAAGCCTACAATTCGATGGTGGAAATGATCGGTGGTGTAGGCGGGGAGGTGTCGCGCATTTCTAAAGTAGCCGGTGTGGAGGGTAACCTGAAAGCCCGCGCCTCGGCCGAGAATGCTTCCGGTTTCTGGAAGGACATGATCAATAACATCAACGGCCTGGTGGATTCCATTGCGGTTCCTGTACTTGAAGTGGGTAAAGTACTGAAGAACATCTCGCGTGGTAACCTGGACGAGACTTTCCAGATTCCTGTATCGGGTGACTTTAAGGTGATGGCCGAAACCATTAACCGCACGATTGACAACCTGAACCTGTTTGCAGGTGAGGTAACGCGTGTGGCCTTGGAAGTGGGTACGGAGGGTAAGCTAGGTGGCCAGGCATCGGTGCCAAACGTGGCCGGTGTTTGGAAAGACCTGACTGACAATGTAAATACCATGGCCAGTAACCTGACATCCCAGGTACGCGACATTTCTAGTGTGGCGACTGCGGTAGCGAAAGGTAACCTGGCTCAAAAAATATCAGTGGATGTACGCGGTGAGTTTGCCCAGCTGAAGGACAACATGAACCAGATGGTGGACTCACTGAACATCTTTGCTGACGAAGTAACCCGTGTGGCGCGTGAAGTGGGTACCGAAGGACGCCTCGGCGGTCAGGCCAAAGTACCAAACGTGGGCGGGGTTTGGAAGGACCTCACCGACAACGTGAACACCATGGCAAGCAACCTGACCTCTCAGATGCGTGACATTGCGAACGTGTCTACTGCTGTTGCGAAAGGCGACCTGACGCAGAAGATCACAGTGAATGTACGTGGTGAGATGGCTGAGCTGAAAGACATCATCAACCAGATGGTGGACTCGCTCAATATTTTCGCAGGTGAGGTAACCCGTGTGGCGCGTGAAGTGGGAACAGAAGGTAAACTAGGTGGTCAGGCTGCTGTACCAAATGTAGAAGGTACCTGGAAAGAACTCACTGACAACGTGAACCTGATGGCAGGTAACCTGACCCTGCAGGTACGTGACATTGCTGAGGTAGCAACAGCGGTAGCAAAAGGTGACTTGACCCAGAAAGTGTCTGTGGACGTGAAAGGGGAGCTGGGTGACCTGAAAGACATCCTGAATGAAATGGTGGACCGACTGAATGTGTTTGGCGCGGAAGTAACCCGTGTGGCACGTGAGGTAGGAACAGAAGGTATACTGGGTGGCCAGGCCAACGTACCAAACGTGGCGGGCATCTGGAAAGAGCTAACCGACAATGTGAACTACATGGCGTCTAACCTGACGCTGCAAGTGCGTGACATCGCCAATGTAGCAACAGCAGTTGCGAAAGGTGACCTGAGTCAGAAGATCACGGTGAACGTGAAAGGCGAACTAGCCGACCTGAAGGAGAACCTGAACCAGATGGTGGACTCACTCAACATCTTTGCTGACGAGGTAACCCGTGTGGCAAGAGAGGTGGGTACAGAAGGTCGTCTCGGCGGCCAGGCCAAAGTACCAAACGTGGGCGGGGTTTGGAAAGACCTCACCGACAACGTGAATACCATGGCCTCCAACCTGACCCTGCAGGTACGCGACATTGCCAATGTAGCCACCGCGGTAGCGAAAGGCGATTTGGCGCAGAAAGTGTCTGTGGACGTGAAGGGTGAGCTCGGTGAGTTGAAGGAAAACATCAACCGCATGGTGGACTCGCTCAACATCTTCGCCGGTGAGGTAACCCGCGTGGCCCTTGAAGTGGGTACCGAGGGTAAACTGGGCGGACAGGCCAACGTGCCGAACGTCGCCGGTGTTTGGAAAGACTTAACAGACAATGTAAATACCATGGCCTCCAACCTGACAACGCAGGTGCGAGGTATAGCAAAAGTGGCCACCGCGGTAGCGAAAGGCGACTTGAGCCAGAAAATTACGGTAGAGGCTCGCGGTGAAATTCTCGACCTGAAGGAGAACCTGAACCAGATGGTGGATTCACTTAACATCTTCGGT